>NZ_JBEYXJ010000001.1:0-84893 GCF_040645015.1 Streptomyces sp. NPDC046881
TTATCGCCTCTCTACCGCCCCGCCCGCCGCCCCGCCGCGGGGCCCACGCCCACGCCCTTCCGGGCCCCCGCCCCCCCCCCCACCCCCCGCGGCCGGCGGCGGGATCTGGACGGCGCATCATCAGCAAGGAGCGCTTCGCGCGTGGCGGGGTCGTGCATGAGGTCGACGTGAAGGACCAGAACGCCGCCGGAGTTGCGCTCGGGATGCTGGACCGGGTCGGTCAGACGCGGTGGTGCCGCTGGGCGTGGCGGCCGGGGGCATCGCTCATGGCGTCGTAGCAGCGAGGGCCGCACGCCCGTCCCAGACTGGCCTGCATCCAGCTAGCTTCAGGAACTGGTTCGGCGTGATGGGGTCGAGCCGCAGTTGTCACAGTGCCGTACGCCCTGCCCGGGGCACGGCAGTTCCCGGTCTGGGATAGGGGCCGACGGTGCTGGCCTGCGGTGCGCGTCCCGGGCCTCGCACGAGTCGGTCCTGGCGCTGCGGGCGGACAGGAAAAAGGGTGGTTGTCTCACCGGCGTCGGCGTCCGCACCGTAGTCCCACCAGCCGTCGCTGACCTCCCACAGCGAGCGCGTCGAGCCATCCGCCAGGCCGAAGTCGTGGCGTGTCAGGCGTACCCAGACGCCACTGCCCTGAGGGCCGAACGGACTGCGGTGATCGTCCGTCCATTCGTCCAGAGCGACGGTGGTGTGGGTGCGTGCCCTCGGCAGCGCTTCAGCGAGGTCGTCGGGGACCGTCTCGGTGGCATCGGCCAGCAACTCCAGCGCCTCGCGGCTGGCCTCTGTTACCGCAACCGCATCCTGAGCGATCAACTCCTCGACGGTGCGGACGCTCTCGCCGTCGGCGCGCAGCTCATAGGCGCGCGCCGCGCCGATTCCGGCGTCGGCGAGGCGTGCAGCCTCGGCAGCCGTCCAGCACCGGGCCGGGTCGGCCATCGCGGCGAACGGCTGCCCGGCCAGGTCGAATCCGGTGCCGTTGAGGCTCCATCCGGCCTCAGCCCACTCGGCCAGCGCGGCCCCGGCTGCCGAGGGACGGCGACATCGGCAGCGTCGCGGACCGCGAGGATGCGCAGCATCCGGTAAAGGCGGTGCGGGGTGAAGTCGGTGGCGGCGAGTGCGGTGGCGGCGGCCTCGCTCGCGCCGATGGTGGCGTAGGCTGCCGACGACCGGCCGTAGGCCTGTGCGTATGCCTCCAGTGCCGTCCGCCGTTCGTCGGTCAGCGGCAGGACGTACTCCGTGATGTGGGTCGGTTCGTGGCTGGCGACGTAGATCCTGCCGGCCTGCTCATCCACGTGCAGGGAGTCGGCGAGGTGCTCGCCGGGGTAGTCCGTGGGCACCTCGTACAGGCCATGCGGTCAGTTGCCAGGGATGGGGCCCAGGCGTCCTTCGGCTGCGTCGGCCGGGGGCGGCGGGACGTGGTCGCCATACCTCAGGCCCAGCAGCCGCCAGCCCTGGCGACGCACCGGATCGGTGGGATCGTCCGTGCTGACGGCCACCACGTCGTAGGCATCGGCAGGTTCGCCTGCGAAGGCTGTGCGGGGAACGCCTTGTACCCACAGCACTGTGCCGGGATCCCAGGTGATCCGCCGCCGGGCGGTTTCCCCTGCCTCTCGGTCTCCAGGAGCATCGTGCCGGCGAGGACCTCGCAGTGCGTCAGTCGCGGGCTCGTCCAGGAGTGGTGATCGCCTGCATGAGCCAGCTCCACCCCCGCCCACTCCAGCAGCAGCCGCCCCTCGGCCCGGACAGCGTCCAGGCGCACGTCGACGTCGACGTACTCGGTCGGCTCCAGCTCGCGTCCGGTGCGGCCGCACACCGCACGCAGTACCTCCAGGAGCAGGTCACGGTGCTCGCAGGCCACGTGGGGCGTCGCGCCGTCCCAGCGGTCGATCAGCAGCGGCTCGATCCGCTCGATCCACAGCCGATGAGCGCGCACCGAGCGCGGCACCGAGACCCGTACGCCCGTCTCCGCTGTGGCCAGCGGCGGAAGCCAGCACAGGCCGTCGCGAAGTGGTCCGTGAGCGCGCCAGCGGTCCGGATCGGTCCGGGGGGTCGGCTTGGCGGTCCGCTCCTCGTGGCCGGCCCGCAGGCGTTGCAGGGCGGCTGCGTAGGAGATGCCTTCCTTCGCGGCTAGGCGCCGAGCGCGCGCCTTGAGATCGTTACTCCCGTGCTTCGCCATGACGAGTCCTCCGGACGGTTCCCCACGCCTCCCGCCACCAGGCTCACGACCGTCTCAGGCATGCCGCAGCGTCGCGGGCCCCCGCCCGGACCCTGGTCCGGGTGCCGGGCTTTCCCGGCGAGCCTTCAGCCTTGACCACCCGGCGGCGTGGGCGCCCGGATGATGGCCTCGGGGAGTGCGCGTCCAACCCCGCTCAGGACTCTAAAGGCAGGCACTGACAATCCCTGGTGGATCTCCGGAAACGGGTCCGAGGAGGCGGCACAAGCTGCGGGCGGAGGTGTCGCCTGCGGAGCGGGGTCGGTCGTGTGCCGCCGTTCCGTGAACCTCTATTGCGATCATCGCAAAATTCTGCGATTCGTCGCATCATGCGTCCGGTTGAAGAACTGACCGCCCTGCGCCACCCCATGCCCGAACCGGGCACCGTCATCCCCGAGGCCTGTTACGCCGACGCCTGCGAACAGGTAGCGGAGCAGCGCAGCAACGACGCCCTCGCCCTGGAGGCCGCGGGCCAGGAACTCCGGACAGACCCGCTGCTGCTGGCGCTCGACGACCTGAAGGCACATTAGGAGGCCGGGGACGCCCGGATCCGGCAACTGTTGGCCTTCGGGCGCGAGTTCCACGGCAGCCGCCCCTACGGGCTGGAGGAACTCGCCCGCCACGCCGGGTACAGCCCCTCCGGGGTGCGCACCGCCTACGGCGAGGCGGAGATCAGGCAGGTCGCCGCACAGATCGGCCGGGAGCCGAACCGGCCCCGCCGCGACACCACCGGAAGCCGCCGGTGAACGCGGCGGACGGCGCCGCGCCGCCCCCGTCAGATCTTGCACTGCTGCCTCCCTACCAGCGGACGGCGGCAGACTTGAGGCGGAAGATCCTGTCCGGACAGCTGCGGCCGGGTGAACGGCTGCCTGCCGTGCGCAGCCTCCAGGAGCAGTACGACATCGCGGGCGCCACCGCCCAGGCGGCACTGCGCGTACTGCGCGCCGAGAGGCTGGTCGACATCGTGCACGGCAGAGGCACCTTCGTCACCGACCCCCTCCCCCAGGCCGCAAAGGCAGTGCCCGGCAAGACGGCCGACGCCCGCCACATCGAGGTGCTGGAGGACCCATTGCGCGACGTCCTCAGCGGCATCCGGCCGCAGGGGCACCCGAGCTGGGGACTCAACACCTGCTTGGTGAGCAAGGAGGTGCCGACCGCCTACGCCAAGCCGGCCACCACGTGCGTGCTCGGCACCATCGACACCTTGGCCCCGGAGCCCGCGGGATCGCCAACGCCGTACCGCCACGCCTGGCCCCGTGGGGTCTGGCGAGTTGAGGCTGGGCCCCACGCCACTTCTTCAGGCCGGACCACCAAGCACTGCACCTTCCTGCGCATCCGACCCCAGCCCCCGGGTCCCCCAAGCATGGTCGGCCCGTGGGCGGCTGCTCGGCGGAAAGAATGTCGCCGGGGAGGGAAAGCGATGGTGGTAGAAGACGATGTTCGGTGTCCGCCGTACGGCCGCCGGGGCGCGGCGGCTCGCCGTGGATCGCGAGCACCGCACGGCACTGCTTGGGACACCCACAGGCGGCCGGGGGCGCCGCCCGCACCCGACCGCGAGCGCAGACAGGAGACGCAGGTGACCGCCATACCCCAGGGCCGGGACTGGACCCGGATGAAGCGCGCCGATTTCGACGACTGCGCCCCGCTGAACCTGGTCGACGCGGCCGTGTGCCGGCCGGTGCCCGCCGTGCCCGACGAGTGCGGGACCCAACCCCTGTTCGGGAAGGACCCCAAGCCCCCGCGTCCCCGCCGCCCCCGCACGCCGGGCCGGGCACCCGCCGAGGACTTTGAGAACACTGACACCTTGTTCTAGAGCGGGCACGTCGCGCCCGTAGGGTGCGGGCATGACCGACCCCGTCCCGCTCACCGGCCGCCAGGCCAGCCGGCTCATCACCGTTCTCCGGCACGGGCGGAACCTGGACGTTGCGGCCGCGGAACTCGGCATCGATCTGCGCGCTGTGTGGGCCAGGGCCCGTAGCGACACCTGACTGGCGATCGCTCTCGCCGGCCGGGATCCCGACGTCCTCGAGGAACGCGGCCACACCCTGCGGGCCGACTTCCTTCGCCTCCTGGCCCTCGGGATCTCCCCGGGCCGGGCAGAGCTGATCCTCGGGATCAGCGGTGCGGGGGCCTGGCGGGGAGACGATCCGACGTTCGCGGCCGCATGCGACGCGGTCAGCGCCGCCTCCTCCCCCCCCAGGTCATCCGGCTCACTCCCCAGCGCGTGGCTCGTTTCCTCGGGGAACTGAGCAAGCCGGGCACCACCGTCATCGCGGCCGCCGCCGCCATCGGCGTGAGCAGCGCGGCGATCTACCAACGGCGCGGCCGGGACGCGGAGTTCGCCAAGGCCCTGGACGAGGCGCGGGCATCCGCCCGACAGGCCACTCCCAGCGGGCCACGTTGAATGGGACGCAGCTTTACGGTGCTCGCCGGCCCTCGCCTGCACTGGGCGCGGAGGCGTTGTCAGGGTCTGTGCGCGGCCGGCCGGGCGACGTCTTCAGGATGCGGGAACGGGGTTGTGCAGGCCCGCCGCCGGTAGAGCCCCGCACCTCGCATTCCCCTCCTCGATGTGGTCAGCCCCATAGGGCGCCCCGACGGTGTTCCGGCGACGTCTGGGGCTCCGCCCGCGGCACCAGCGGGCGCCACGGAAGATGGACGGGGTTACGCCAGGCCCTCGCGGGCGGGAAGAGGTCGCCGTGCACGGGCCGGACGCTCGCGCCGTCGGGGACGTGCGCGAGCAGCTCGTCGAGCAGGGGGTGGCTGGTGTCCACCGCGACCACCGGGTGGGCACCGGAGCCGCAGCCCAGGTCGACGGCTGTGCCGGTTGCGGTGCGGGTCAGGCCGAGGCCGGCGAGCAACTCGGCCTGCCGGTCGGCGACCTTCCGCAGGTCGCCGCCCAGCATCCAGGTGTAGTGCTCGGCCAGCATCCGGTCGTAGTGGTCGACGGCGCTTCCCGTGTCGGGGGACATGATCCTCCAGGTGTGGTCGGTGGCCCGGCGCCCGGGCGACACCGGTGACGGCCGGTCCCGGTCCGACTCCCGTGCCGGCGGCTCGTGTTCGCG
Organism: Streptomyces sp. NPDC046881; assembly: GCF_040645015.1. Taxonomy (NCBI): domain Bacteria; kingdom Bacillati; phylum Actinomycetota; class Actinomycetes; order Kitasatosporales; family Streptomycetaceae; genus Streptomyces; species Streptomyces sp. NPDC046881. Next base: position 5,272 of record NZ_JBEYXJ010000001.1, read on the forward strand.
CGCCCAAGGGTGCTAGGCGGCGGAGGGGCCTGCGGGGTCGGACGCGGCGTCCAGGCGGCGCCGGGCCAGCTCGTCGGCCGCCTGGGCCGGGGTCCGGCCCCGGGATTCCGCGGTGTGGAGCAGCTCGCTGACGGTGTCCTCGATTGCGTCGACGCGTGCGCGTGCCTCCTCGGCGGCGAGGCGGTGGACTTCGACGCTGACGGCATGGATGACCCCGCCGGCGCTCGCCACGTAGTCCGGCACCCAGACGATGCCGCGCCGGTGCAGCAGGTCGGCGACATCCGGCGTGGCCAGTTGGTTGTTGGCCGGCCCGACCACGGCGCGGCAGCGCAGCTCGGCCACGCCGTTGCGAGTCAGGAAGGAGCCGAGGGCCGCGGGGACCACGATGTCCACGTCCGCGGCGTGGATCTCGTCGGGCGCGGCCCAGTCGGCGCCCAGCTCGTCGCCGATCCTCCGCTTGGCGGGGTCGACGTCGGTCACCGTCAGGGCGGCGCCCTCGGCGGCGAGCAGCCGGGCGAGGCCCGCGCCGACCCGGCCCAGACCGGCCACGGCCAGCCGACGTCCGTCCAGCCGCCCGGTGCCGTACAGCCGCCGGCCGACGGCCCGCAGAGCGGCGAGCGTTCCCCGTGCGGTGTGCGGGGACGAGTCGCCGCTGCCGCCCAGACGCGCGGGCCGGCAGAAGACGTGGGGGGTGGTCCGTCCGATCACCGCCATGTCGTCGGGGCCGGTTCCGACATCCGGTCCGGTGGTGTACGTCCCGCCCAGCGACTCGATGGTGTCGGCCACGTCTTCGAGTACGGCGCCACGTCGCTCCGGTTCCAGCACCGCGCCCTCCGGCAGGGCCACGACTGCTTTGCCTCCCCCGCTGGGCAGCCCGGCCACGGCGAACTTCGCGGTCATCGCCGCGGACAGGCGCAGGGCGTCGGTGAGGCCGTCCCGCCAGTCGGGGTAGTGCCACAGGCGCAGGCCTCCCGCCGCCGGGCCGAGTGCCGTGGAGTGGACGGCCACGATCACCGGCAGCCGGGAACGCCGACCGGTGCGGACCACTACCTGCTCGTGATCGAGCATCACTGCGTCCTTCCTTCGTTCGTGCGATCTGACCCTCGCAACACTGCCCGATTGATCCTCTGCGCGGGCCTTCCACCGAACGAATGAGTGAAGTTGGGCTAGGGTCGCCGACCATGGATGAACTTGATTCGGAGATTGTCCGGCTCCTCCAGACAGATGCGCGGCGGTCCAACCGCGACCTCGCCCGACAGCTCGGCATCGCCCCCTCCACCTGCCTGGAACGGGTCCGGGCGCTCCACCGCCGCGGCGTCATCCGCGGCTACCACGCGGACATCGACCCGGCCGCCCTCAACCGGGGCGTCCAGGCGCTGGTGTCGGTCCAGGTCCGCCCACTCAGCCGGACCGTCATCGACGGCTTCAAGGCCTTCGCCGCACAACTCCCGGAGGTGCTGCACGTCTTCGTGCTCTCCGGAGGCGACGACTTCCTCCTCCACGTCGCCGTGCAGGATCTCGACCGCCTGCACGCCTTCCTGACCGACCGGCTCAGTAAGCGCGGCGAGGTGACCGGCTTCCGCACCTCGGTCGTCTTCCAGCAGGTGAGCAACACGGCACCCAGCCGCCTGCCTCCGGCCGACTGACACGCCAGGAGGCGGGCGTCCGCGCCTCAGACCGCGTTTGAGATCTGCCCTAGCCGTGGGCTGACGTGCTCGTTCATCTCTCCATGAGTGGTTCTGGGGGCGGATATCCGTCGGATCTGACGGACGAGCAGTGGATGCTGGCGGAGCCGCTGCTGCCGCCGGCGCGGGTGGGGCCGAAGGGCGGGCGGCGGGAGAAGCATCCGCGGCGTCGGATCGTGGACGCGGTCTTCTACGTGGTGCGGACCGGGTGCGCCTGTTCGGCAGCTGCCGAAGGACTTCCCGCCGTGGCCAACGGTGTACTGGTACTTCACCTGGTGGCACGACGACGGCACCGTCGAGCGCGTCCACGACGCACTGCGGGAGAGGGTGCGCGAGGCTGACGGCCGCAATGTCGAGCCGAGCGCCGGCCTAGTCGACTCACAGTCCATCCGCACCGCTGACACCGTCCCCGCGGCAACCAGGGGCTTCGACGCCGGCAAGAAGGTCAAGGGTCGCAAGCGGTTCCTGGTCACCGACACCCTCGGCCTGCTCATTGCGGTCCACGTCGTCGCCGCGAGCGTCCAGGACCGCGACAGTGCCCGTCGACCGCTCTTGTGGGCCCGGCTCGACCACCCGCAGATCCAGAAGTTCTGGGCGGATCAGGGCTTCGCCGGCCGCCTGGTCGATCGGACCGCCCAGATCCTCGGCCACGAGCTGGACATCGTCCGTAAAGACCCTGGCCAGCGCGGCTTCCAGGTCCAACCCGAGCGGTGGGCGATCGAGCGCTCATTCTCTTGGCTCACCGCCCACCGCCGCCTCGCCCGGGACTACGAGACCATTCCGGCCCGGTCCGAGACCGTAATCCGCTGGGCGATGATCGGCATCGTGGTCCGCCGACTCACCCGTGGCGGATCGGCGACGCGGCCGGGCCCTCACCCGCTCGTACGCACCGCAGCTGGACAAGCTATTTGACTCAGCTGAGCGGTTCGAGGTCGTCGGGCGTGCCGTCAAGGGCAGGACCACAGTTTGGGGGGAGGTGCGAGGCTACGAGTTCCACGGCCTCATCGGCAGTGACAGCGCCACCAATCTGCTCCCGCCCCGAACCGCGCGGCTCATACAGCCGAAGAACACGGAAGTGCCGTTCGCCGTTGGGGAAGATCGAGGGCAGGTCTTGCGACCAAGGGAAGCGGGTGCACCGGCTGAACTGCAGCGATCCATGGCTGACCAGCGGAAACAGAGCTCGGAGGGCAGGGTTTGCGTATGCCGCCTCTACAAGGGCCTTGTCGATGAGGTTCGCGTCCATCTCCCGCACGACCTGCCACTTGGCTGCCACAGGGTCGTCTGGTGCTGTCCCGGCTATGTCCTTCTCTGCCATGCTCGGACATTAGCTGACTCTGCAACGGCTGCTTCGTAGACCGCCGTTCACCTTCCTCGCTGGTGAGCACTGCTTCACCGGTTCCGCATCTGTCACCTCCGTCAGGTAGCTCCCCTCAACAGCACCGGCCACTCCGGCGGCACCTCAGCCGCAAGACAGGGCAGATCTCAAACGCGGTCTGAGGGGCGTCGTCACCCACGGCCCGGCTCCCAGGTAGGCGCGGTCGGCGAGGATGGGGATGCCCTGGCGTTCGCAGATCCGGATGATCCGGTGGCTGCGGGCCGCGGTGAGGTCGTGCGCGCGGCCGGGCAGTGCGGGCGAGATCGACAGCAGTCGGCCGTCCGGATCGGTCACCAGCGGCACGTTCACGCCCAGGCGGTCCCACGCGGCAAGAGTGCCGTCCAGCAGGACGTAGTCGGGACCGGTCTCGCGCCCCTCCAGCAAGCTGATCACCGCGGTGGTGTAGGCGTGGGCGGTGCCCACCGAAATACCGAAGCCGACGGCAATCTGCGCGACAACCGTTCGCACCGCAACGTCCGCGCCCGCGTCGAGCACGTCTTCGCCCGCATGAAGACCTGGAAGATCCTCCGCGACTGCCGCCGGAAAGGCGACGGGGCTCACCACGCCATGCTCGGCATCGCCCGCCTCCACAACCTCACCCTTGCCGGATGACATGGAAACATCGCTGGTCAACCGGCCTGCCGTAGATCATTTACGGGACAACGCTTAGACGGCGTTCAAGCTAGCTTGGGCTTCACTTTGCTGATCAGCGCGGTCGCCTCGGTGTAGCGGTCGGCGAAGTCCGGGGCAGAGCCCGTCCATGTGGCTGACCCGCCCTTGATCTCCAGCTCCCTGGCCAGGGGCGGGCAGGGGGTTGAGTCCCTGCCCGTCCCCGGTGCGGTGTGTTTGTCAGCTGACGTTAACCGCGGTCCAGGCCGCGGCAACTGTCTTGGCTTCGGTGCTGTCCGCACCGAAGAGGTCCGCTGCCGCCTTGAGGGTGCCTTCGCGGGCTGCCTTGTAGTCGGTCTTGGAGGTGAAGTACGTGGTCAGCGCCTTGTACCAGATCTGCAAGGCCTTGTCGCGGCCGATGCCGGTGACCTTGGAGCCGTCCTGGGTGGGCGAGTCGTAGCTGACGTCGTTGATCTTCTTCGCGCCGCTCCCCTCGGCGAGGAGGTAGAAGAAGTGGTTGGCGACGCCGGAGGAGTAGTGCACGTCCTTGTTGCCGACGTCCGCGGACCAGTAGTCGGCGGAGCCGCCGTCCTTGCTGGGCTTGTCCATGTAGCGCAGCGGGGTGCCGTCGCCGTTGATGTCGATCTTCTCGCCGATGAGGTAGTCACCGGTGTCGGTGGAGTTGTTGGCGAAGAACTCCACGCCGGTGCCGAAGATGTCGGAGGTGGCCTCGTTCAGGCCGCCGGACTCGCCGGAGTACTCCAGGCCCGCGGTGTTGGAGGTGACGCCGTGGCTCATCTCGTGGCCGGCAACATCCAGTGAGGTGAGGGGGGCGGCGTCTTTGGTGCCGTCGCCGTAGGTCATGCAGAAGCAGCTGTCGTCCCAGAAGGCGTTCACGTAGGCGTTGCCGTAGTGGACGCGGGAGTAGGCGCCGACGCCGTCGTTCTTGATGCCGCTGCGGTTGAAGGTCTTCTTGTAGAAGTCCCAGGTCTCCTGGGCGCCGTAGGCAGCGTCCGCGGCGGCGGTGGCCGCGTTGGAGACCTTTCCGTCGCCCCAGGTGTCGCTGTCCTGGGAGAACAATGTGCCGGTGCCGTCGGAGCCGTGGTCGAGGTTGTAGGTCTTGTGGCCGCCGCGGGTGCCGTCGGTGAGGGTGTACGACGATCCGGACTGGGTGCTGGTCAGGTCGACCTTGCCGCTGTACTGGGTGTTGCCGGCGCCGGTCTCGATGCCCTGGTATTGGAAGAGCTTCTTGCCGGTGGCGGCGTCGGTGATGACGTGCAGCTGGCTCGGCGTGCCGTCGTTCTGGAAGCCGCCGACGACCGTCTCGTAGGCGAGGACGGGCTTGCCGGAGCCGGCCCAGATCACCTTGCGGGCGCCGTCCGCGGCGGTCTTGGCGGAGCCGAGCGTCTTGGCGGCGGACACCGCCTGCTTCTCGGCCTTCGCCGCGGTGATCTGCGGCTTGAGCGAGGCCACCTTGATGGACGCCGTGGTCGCTCTGGTGACGCCCTCGGCCTTGCCGGACTTGGTCGTGTGGACGACCAGGTCGCCGCCGAGCACCGGCAGACCCGCGTAGGTGCGTTCGTAGCGGGTGTGCACGGTGCCGTCGGTGTCCTTGACGACGTCCTTGACGACCAGCTGCTCCTTCGCGCCCAGCACTATTCGCTGCGCCGTGGTGGCGGCGCCGGCCTGCGCCTCGTGGATCAGGGTGGTGCGGGCGGCGGCCGACAGAGGGGTCGGGGCCGCACCGAGCGGCTTGGCCGCTGCGGATTCGGCTGGGATCTGGGCTGAGGCGCTGGTGGCCAGACCCGTGGGCAGCAGAGCTCCGGCCGCCACCGCGGTCGCGATGGCCAAAGCGGTGCGCTGATGACGCACGTTGAGGAGGCTCACGAACAAAGGCTCCTTGTTGTGGAGGGAATGCCGCCGGGCCGGTATGGGGCCAGCCCGAACAGCTGTGGAATGCAGCGGGTGACTCAGAGGCTGCCATACATGACGCGTACATGTCATGCCCTCTGAGTGGTGTGGGTTGAGAACCGGCCGACCCCTCCCACCAGGGAAAACGGCATGCCGAAGTCGCCGCGCGGTTCAGCGCGGCTGGCAGCAGTCGGCTCTGCATGAGCCGGCCTCACTGCCCTGCTCGACACGTGCGGCATTCAGCGGCGCCGGACCGTGCGCGCGGCCGACGGCCAACGGAAAACCGGTGCCTGGGACGGTGCCACGCGGAGCGCTTAGCAGGCGCCGAAGCCCCGCCGCCGCGCACCATGGGCTCCTTTGCGCCGGTGTCCGGCACGCCAGGGCCGACGCCTGCGTCGCGTCACTGCGGTTGCCCGCCAGAGGCAGACGCGTGGTGTCAGGTCGGGCAGGTGTCGAGCATGGCCGACAGAGCCGCCTTTTCCTGGCCGGTGGTGGTCAGCTTCCAGACGGACTTAATGTGCGTGTAGTCCTTGGCGTAGGTGCACCAGAAGGCGTGGTTGGTCGGCTTCCAGTCGGCTCCCGCTGTCGGACTTCGGGGTGTTCGAGGACTCGGAGGCGATCAGCAGCTGGGGATCTATGAGGTCGCTACCGAAAGCTTTCCTCTGATCCGCACTCCAGGTGTCGGCGCCGGAGCGCCAGGCCTCGGCTAGGGGCACCATGTGGTCGATGGTGGCTTTGGCGACTTCAGTGACCGTGGTGTCGTCGTACGACGAGTACCAGGAGCCCGGACGCGGGCTGACAGCTGCTCGGCTTGTTCTCCCCGTCCTTGCCGTCACGGGCCAGGACCGTCTGCCGGGTGGTGCAGCCGTCCGTCTGGGTGGACCAGATGTCGAACTTGTCTCGGGCGTAGCCGTCCATCGAGTGCGGGGCCTCCACGACGAGTGCTGCCAGCTCTTGCCGGGCGGTCACCGTGGACGGCGGCGGGGGCGGATCAGCCAGGGCGGGAGCCGCACTGGCACCGATCAAAAGTAAAGCCGTTGCGGGCAAGCCAAGGACTGCGTGACGCATGAAGTCTCCGAACGTGGTGGGGGGTTGGAGATGCGGTCATGAGAAAACCGCAGTTGCCCATGGGGCGCTACGCGCGTTGACGACCTATGACAACTCCCCCACGTCACCTTCACTCAACGGCCATCGCTCCCTCCATGTACCGGCCGGCCGCGTACCTGCCGGACACCACCGTTCTGGAGGTGCAGCCGGAAGGACCGTCAGGGCTGCAACGAAAGAACAGGGACTTGGGCAGGCCTGGTGGCGGGCTGCCATCAGGCCTGCCTCATGTGGTCAGCGTCTGCGGGCCCAGCCGGAGCCGATCCCTGCCACGTGCAGTGCCAGAGCAGTCAGCCCCAGCAGCATCACGTTCGTCGAAGAGAACACATCATTGGTACTGACGTCCGCCGCGTTGATCAAGAAAGAGACGAAGAACAGCACCGCCGCGACTATGCCGAGCATGAAACGAGCTCCTCTCAAAGGGGGTGAAGCCCGTATGCCCGGCCACCGCCACCACAGACGTAGGAACGCTGTGAAGCCGGTGCCCCTCGGCGCGAGCTGGTCGGCTCATCCTGGGGGGCGGAGCCTCAGGCGTGAGCGTGACGAGGGCTTGCTGCCTTGTTCGAGGCCGCGTGATGCGCGGGCCGGACCATCTCGGGGGCCTCCAGACGTCGCAGGGACAAGGCGGCGGTGACGAGGAGCCCGGTGAAGACGGCCAGGAGGAGGACGGACACCCACATCTGCCGACTCCCCGGTGCCTGCCAGCTGGTACAGGTGGTGCACACCGCCCACAGCAGGACGCCCCCGGCATAGAAAGTGCGGACCCGGTACAGCTGCCGCACGGCCCGTAGGAACATGACGCGTTCGGTCTTCAGTGCCATGCGCAGCCGTATACCCCGGGGCACGTTGTTCAGCGGCCCCGGTGTTCTACTCCTGCCTTACCGCCACCTTCCGCTCTTGCTGCATAGCGCACCTCTCGAAGTCACGCCGCACCGCTGCACCTTCGTCTTCGACCAGTCCTGCACCGTCCGGAAAGTCCAGAACCACCAGTGCACCCGAGGAGCTCCTGACCGCAATGGCCCGGCTCATCGCAGGCGAATCCGAGGCCCGCACCCCCAGTGGCAGCGGTGGTGGTTGACCCGACGGCACCGAGGTGAAGCTAGGCAGCGGCGGACGGAGCAGGGGGTGCTGTCGCAGGCCACTTCGCGCCGACCTCCAGAAGCCACGAGAGGGACGCGGACAACCTCGCGGGTACCCCATCCGGTCGGCCGCCGGTCGGGACCGGGGTGAGGAGGCCGGCGCGCGACGGCGTTCCACCGTGTTCGCCGCCAGCGGTCTCGGCTACGCGGTGGGGCCCGCGCAGAGACCGATGACGTTCGAGGCCGTCGTACCCCACGTCGAGGCTCCTGGAGCGTGGGCTCGCGGCCGCGGTCGGCCAGGTTCCGACCTCCTGGCTGTGGAGTGTCCGCGCCTGGATGATCTGGGTCGTGGGTTATGGGGCGCAGGAGACAAGATGTGACGCCCGCGTGCTGGAGCCCTGACCGACGGTACGGATACCAGCCTCCAGAACCTAACGAAGCACGTGTGCAGGAGTTCAGCTTCGGGCTGCCACGGCCGCCGTGTGAGGGGTCGGTGTTCAGCGCGAGGCTGCCACGGCTTCCGCGGCCGCGGTAAGGATGCGGTGCAGGACGGGGACCGGGATCGCCGGGTTGGTGACCGCTGCGGATGCCGTGTCGCGATCGTGCAGCAGTCCGGCCAGGACGCGGGCTGGCAGCCGCGGATTGCGCACCGCGGTGCCGCGGACGTGAGCCTCCGGGTCGTTCAGCAGACGCACCGCGTCGGCCGGTGACAGCCGGGGGTCCTCAGCCGCGCGGCGGCGTACCTCGGCTTCGGGATCCCGGGCCAGGCGTGCGACGTCGGCCGGTATCGACTCCGGATCGTCCAGGGCAAGGCGGCGCATCCGCCCGCTGGGGTCGGTGGTGTAGCGCAGCAGGCCCCTACGGGGGAAGTTGGGGTGGCTGCGGGGCCGGTCGGGGTGGCTGAAGCTGCCGTCCCACCAGCGCCAGACCTCCAGCAGTATGTCGGCCGGTGCGTCCTGGCACGATTCGGCGAGGAATAGGCGGACCACCCGGTCCTCGTCCCGCGCCAGGTGCGCCACGACATCCGGCGGGAGGTGCCGGGCTCGGGCCACACTGCGGCGGACCAGCGGGTGGGACGACGCGGCGAGACGGCGCATCGCGTCGGCGTCGCCGTGCAGGTCCTCGACCCAGGGCAGGGTGTGCGACATCGACGTCGGGTCCAAGTCGTGGCGCACCGCGGCACGTTGTTCCTCGGTGAGATCGGGGCGCAGCGCCACCGCGGAGCGGATGTCGTCATGCGGGTCCTCCGCCAGCACGGCGACGCCGTGCGCGCCCAGGCCCGGGTTGGCGGCCAGCGCTCGACGTACCTCGGCGTCCCCGTCCCGGACCAGATCCGCCTCCAGCTCGGGCGCGAGGCGGCACCGTTCGAGCGCCCGCCGCGGGTCGGGCAGGGCGGCGAAGACCTCGCGAGGCATGGGTATGCCGGTGTGGTGGGCGAGCAGCGCAGCCGTTCGCACCGCGTAGTCGGTGTCGGTCAGCAGCCGCTCCCGCAGCGGCGCAGCGAGATCCTGCCACCGGGCACAGGCCGCCGCCCGCACCCGGGGATCGGCGTCGGCCGCAAGGCCAGGGAGGTGCTGTGCGGGAAGCGACGGGAGTTCGGCGGCTCGCGCGCGGGACGGGCCGGCGAGGAGGTCGTCGTACAGGTCCTCGGGGAGTTCGGCGCCCCAGATGCAGGCGCGCTCCGCCCAGAGCACGCGTCGATTCGGCGACGGCTCGGCGCGGACCAGGTGTATCCACTGATCGGACGTGAGCTTGGGCCGGAAGGTGTCGGCGGCCCTTGACCGCACCCGCGGATCGGGGTGCGCCACGGCGGCGTCGAGGACGGCGGGCCGGTCGCATCCGTGCAGGAAGCCGTCTTCCACATCCAGCAGCCGGATCAGCAGTTCGTCCGTCGCGGCCTGATTGGACCCGATCCCCTCCGCCCAGTGCAGAGGCCACGCACCTGGGCCGGGCGCCGCCGCCCACACCTCGGCGCGATCGACCTTCGTCTCGCGGCCGGCGGCCGCGGCAGCCTCCTCCAGCCGCTCCGGCAGCCGGTCCAGGGCCGTCACCCGAGGCCCGCCCGCGCCGGGCACCTCCGCCAGCAGCACCTGCCCGTCGAGGGAGAGCGCCACGAACCCGGGGTCGCCGGTCAACTCCGGCACGCCGCTCCCGGCGTGCCGGACCCGGGTCCACCAGGAGTCGTTGCCGCCGATCCGGTGCCCGAGGACGGCCACCAGGAACTCACCGTCGACATCACAAAGACGACGCCACCACGCGGCATCGAGCACTCGGACCACGCCGTCCGGCGCCGCGATCCCCCGCCCGATCCGCCAGCCGGCCTCCGGCGGGAACAGGCTGCCCGGGCGCACGTCCTCAACGACCGTGAGTCCAGCACGTGCGAGTAGTTCGTGGAGTTCCACTCTGTGCTGCACCCGGTCATGATCCCCGCCGGCTCGCAACGGGACAAGGCCCTCGCCCCGCTTCACCGGCTCGACCCCGTATCGGGCAGCTGCATACCCAGGTCGACTGGGGTTGGGGCAACGGCGCCGACGCGATGCGCCGCGCGGTCAGCCACTATCAGGAATCCGGCGCTGCAGATCCCGCCTTCATCGTGAGCCAGGTCGGTGACGTGATAATCAGAGCGGCAAAGGGCCCCGAGGCGTAGCCCTGCGGCGCTGACCTTCGGCATGCACGGGGCATAGGAATCCGTACGCATGCGCGCCGACCGGGGCGGCCGGGGACCGGGACCAGAATGCCGTCCACAATCCCCAGCCGCTCGGCCGGCTCCAGCGTGAGCAGCGGACCGCGCCGCTGAGCAGCGAGGCGAGCTGCCGCATCGTGTGCGTCGCACCCGGTCAGCCAGCGGAAGCCACCACGGATGGCCCCACCCGCGGCCCGGTGAACGCCCGCTCCCACACCCGCTCGGTCCTCAACTTTGCCTGTGCGCAGGAGGGGCCCTGCTCGCGGCCTCCTACAACACCCTTCAGTACCACAGGTACAGGTGGTACTTGAACTTTCCGTCAGTGCCGAGGCCGGGGTCGCACTCCCACGTCCACGTGGGGTGCAGGCTCACCCAGTACCACCCTCGGTTCTCGCACTCCGCACGGGTCCAGTGACTGCTGTAGAAGTGCTTGGTCGCCTGTGCGCTCCGGCCGTCCAAGACGCTCTTCGTGCTGGCGGCAGCACTGGGCGACGTTGCGGGAGCCGCCTGGGCAGGTGCGGCCATGAGACCCAGTCCCACGGTGGTTCCGAGAGCGAGCCCTGCGATCATCTTGCGGATGTCCATCGGTATCCCTTCCTCCGGTGAAGGCCCTGGCCGGAAGGCCCGGGCCGCCGCACTTGTTCGACGGCCACCACTTTGCTCACGGGACCTTGCCCGAATCTTGGAGCATCCTTGAATCAGCTGATCAGGGCACCGTCCGCGCAGGGCGTGCAGGCGACTGGCCTCACACGGCGTTCCAGTGGGGAGCCACTTGGTCCGCTCGACGGCCTCGGCCAGCGGAACGCCGTGGGCTCCAGCGATGGTGCGGGCGGCTCGTCGCCCCGTAACCGGGCCCAGCCCCGAGTGTTGATTAGATGCGCGAGGCAGACCAACGCACGGTCTCGATAGCGATGGTGAACGCCCGTTCGCCCGCCTCATGGTGCCGAACGGGAGCAGGCCAAGGCCCATGAGCTGAGTGGCGTGCCGGGGAACAGGCGGGCGAGGTCGAAGGTGGCGGGGTTGGTGTCGGCGGCCAGGAGCAGCAGTCGCTCGCAGGGGCTGTGGGCGCAGGCCGGTGACGCTCGCGGCTTTGAGCCATCCTGCGCGCGGGCTGGCCGCCGTTGAAGGCGGCGCGGCTTCCCGCGCCGGCGTCCTTCGCGGTCTGACGGGGTCGGCTGCCGTGGCCGGCCTGCGTGAGGCCAGTCGGTTGCGGTCGTGAGGTGTCAGCCTCTGAGCCAGATCTCCCAGACGTACTGGTCTGCGGGGAGTGCGAGAGCCACGGAAGCGACGTCGGCTGCGACGAGGACGACGAGGGCCAGGGCCACGGTCCAGGCAAGGGGCCGGGCAGGTATCCGGCAGCCGCCTGCTGGGCGCGTGTCGCGCAGTGCGGGTCTCCGGCTCCGGGCGAGCGCTCTTGCGGCGGCTCCCAGCACGGCTGCGGGAATGACGGCCAGCAGCCCGCGCAAGGTGATGGTCCGCAGGTCCCCCGCGAGCACCTCGGGGTCGAACGGGACGGAACAGTGGCGGGTGGATGCGCCGAAGAGGCGGGTGCAGCCGACCACCGCGAAGGCCGGCGCGCGGCCGAGAGCCGCCGTCAGCGCGGTCAGCGATACGGCGGCCAGGACCAGTGCGGGCCGGTGCCTTCGGACAGTCGCGGAGAGCACCACGGCCACGGCCCCCTGGGCGACGCATGCGAGGGCGATGTAGGAGTGCCAGTAGACGGCCGGGAACCCCGTGTCCTGCTGTGTTCCGGAATAGTGCAGGACGGCCGGCGGCAGTGCGGTCCGCGTGAGGAACGGCAGAGCCGTGCCCGCGGCGACCACGGAGATCCCTCCGGCCAGGCCCACGAGCAGAGCCGTCCCGATCCGTGGCCGGACGTCAGCATCGGGGCCGCTCACCCTGCCCGAGAACAGGAGGAAGGCCAGCGGCACGAGCCAGAGCAGCATCAGGCCCACCAGGGCGGACGGGAGCTGTCCCTGCACGGTGAGCGGCGTCCATGTGAAGCCCGTCCAGCGGCCGAGCACCGTGTACCAGCCGATCGAGGAGCCGATGTCCGGGGCGTCTCCCAGGACGGGCTGGAATGCGTTGCTCGCGTCGACTCGCCGGAGGGAGTACCAGACGGCGAACCACGGGGCGAAGGAGACGACGGACGTGGCCGCCACCGCGTACAGAGCTTTCCGACCCGGGGCCCGGGGAAGCAGGCCGCGGGCCGCGGAGACGAGCCAGACCGTGACGCATATGGCCCCGGCCAGCAGAACCGGTCCCGTTCTCAGCAGCCAGGCGAAGCCCTGGACCTCGATCGTGGTGGCTGGCAGCTCGGTTCCGTCCGTGATCAGAGGCAGGCTGGCTCCGGCGAGGTACCCCCCGACGAGTCCGGTGGGAAGCGCCAGCCAGGCAGCCCTGGGGGGCCGAGGTTCCAGGTCGGACGCCGCGGCGGTGCGCCACACGGCTGCGGCGAGCACTCCCGTGAGTCCGGCGCCGATGGCGCAGCCGACCGTCAGGTTGCCCGAAAGGGTGTTGAGTTTGCCCAGGAGCAGCCGGAACAGGGTGTCCACCAGGTCATCGGCGCTGGCTGTGAAGACGCCTGCCACGACTCCGGCGGCCAGCATCTCCCACGCGGTCGGGCGGGTGAGCAGGGCCGGTTCGCGCAGGACGCGCTGCCGCGTCTCGGGTGTCGGCCAGTACCCCAGCCGGCGGGTGAGCCGGGCGAAGGCGGCGCGTGCGGGGCCTTGGCCCGAGGTGGGCCGGTCCGGTAGCCCCCGGGGGATCGCCGCCGCCCCCTCGTACCCGACCTCCGCCGCAGCCGTGGCGTCGGCGTGCAACTCGCGGGCCCGCAGGACCGAGTTCCGCACCAGGCGGACGAGCAGGGTGAGGGCGGCCGCCAGCCCCAGGGCATGCGGCGCGTCCACGAGGTACTGCAGGGCGCCTGAAGGGACCACGGGTGGCCCGCCGGACCACGCACTGTGCAGAGCCAGCGCTCCGAAGGGCATCACCGCGACGATCAGGAAAGCCCACCCGATACCGAAGGCCATATAGGTCTTGTCGACGTCGCGATTGCGCAGGTGGGCCAGCTCGTGCACGATCACGGCGCGGAACATGTCGCGGTCGTTGTGGAAACGCTTCGCTAGACCGGAGTCGATGATGACGCGCCGTCGCCGGGGCAGGCCGAAGGTGAGCCCGTTCAACGAACCTGCCGAAGTGTCCAGCAGCCAGACGGGCTCGGGTTGCACGCCGACCGAACGGCACAGATCGGCGAGGTACTCCGCCATCTCCCGCTCGTCCGGCTTGTCCTTCGAGGGAAACCGCGACAGCGTCCGCGAGCGCAGGCTCTGCAGTGCCGGAAACCTCTCACACCTGCTGCGGGTCACCCACCAGGGGTGGGAGAGGTAACAAGCCAACGACACGGCGCACAGCAGCAGGAACCCGATGCCGACCCACTGCGCCTGGTCCACGAAGGCGGGCTGCTCACAGGCCGACAACAGGCGCCGCGATTCCTCGTAGCCCTGGCTGGTCTGGTCCGGGAGCGAGATCCGGCGGTCCTGGAAGCATCGGCTGAAGGTGCCGAAGAAATAGTCCGCGTTCTGCGGGACGAGGAAGTAGGCCTGAAGGAACACGTACAGGCCACCCGCACCCACGGCCGCGATCAGAAGGACGAACCGGCTGGTCGTACCGCCGGGAAGACCGGGTGAAGCCCGCTGTCCGGTACGCCGTCCGGTGAATGCCTGTCTGTTCGTGGTCATGGCGCGGCCGCGGTGCTAGCTGGTCGGCCGCGGAGCGCGGCACCGGCCTATGATCGCGTCCGCTATCAGACGGGAGCTCTCCGGAGCGACCCCACAGTCGTGGAGGGTCGTTTCCACCACGTGCCTGAGCGGTTCGATGTCCTCCTGCCGCAATTCGATGGCGGCGGTTCCGGAGGATGCGCTCTCGGCAGCGTCATCCGGTGCGGTCGCGCCCTGCGAGCGCTGTCCGAAACGGAAGATCCGTCGCAGGGCTGAGACGGTGCCTTCCCTCGTGACGTGCTGTAAGTGTATTTCCGCCAGGCATTCGACGGCTTTGGCCGTGGCGGCCAGGACGACCGGCGTCAAGACGAGTTCGACCGCTTCGGATCCGAACCCGAGCGGCGACCTCCGTGACCCCTTTCCGGACATCGCCCGTCGAGGATCGGCGAAGTACGCTTGGCTGACCGCCGAGAACATCGGCACTTCTTCCGGGGCTAATTCCTTGATCACATCCCTGGCGATTTCCGTGATCACTTCTCGATGGGGTCCGTCGAGTGCCCCTCTGCGCGCCACAGTTCCTCCCCCGTCCGTGACCACACTTGACGTCACGTCATTATCAAGGCCGACGCCACTGACCGAAACAGATCGCCTTGCCTCTCTGGGTGCACGGCTGCGCTGTGGGGGCGCATGGCGCACATAGAGGGAGCGCAATACGGGCGTGCGGCTCCTTCAACCGCTCGAACGCGATATCCGCAGCTGGCTCGCCGACTGGAACGAACGCCCCCATGCCGTTCATGGGTGTTGGCCCACGTGTCCCAGAGGGAGGATGTGCGTACTCACCACGGAGCCGTTCCACCTCCCCGAGCTTCACAGCCACGAAGATGCCCCCTGCCAGGGAAGATCACCGAGGTAACAAAGCACTACCAGAGCCTGTCTTACGGATCGATCACGCGCCGCAAGCCTGGCCCGATGCGAAAGACAGGCCCCCAGCTGTCTCCGTTCCCTGCGCGGAGCCCCGTTGTGGTCGACAGCCCACGCGGCTGCCATGATCGGACCATGTCTTCCGTTTCCCTGCTCGCCGCCCGGGCGGCCCTGCGTGCGCACCTGGAGCGGCACTTTCCCGGGCAGATCATCGACGAGTTGCCGGGCGTCGACGGGCCCATTGAGGAGCGGGTGCCCGGGTTCCGTGTGTTCCGGATCCACCCCGGTGGGTCGGGCGGGTGGTGGGTGTACGTGACGTCCGGCTGCTGGGCGGCGACCCAGGAGGGCGGGCACGGCACGGAGTTCTTCCTCGCGGCCCCGCGGGACGACTGGCTGAACCGGGAAAGCCTCACCGTGAACGCGTACTACCACTGCGGCCCGGACCATCAGCGGCTGGACGTCGGGCACACCGTACCCATCGGCAGGCCGTGGCTCGACGACTCCGCGTGCGACCATTACCTGATCAGCCTGCCGTACCCGTACGGCCCCGACTTCGAGGTCTGCGTCTTGGACGAAACGGCCCACGCCCGCCTCCTGTGGCTGCTGCCGATCACCAAGGCGGAGAAGGACCACCGCCGCGAACACGGCCTCGAGGCCCTGGAGAGCCTCTTCGATGAGCGGGAGATCGACCCGGTCGACCCGCACCGTCCCTCCGTGGTCTAGGCCATTTCTCTCGAATCGTCTGACCGTGCCGGAGCGGCGAAGCCGTCGGCGTGATCGGTGGTATGTGCCGCGGTGTCAATGAAGGCGTCCTGGAGACCGCACCTCATTGACGTGACGTACATCAGGTGCGGTCTTCGGTCTCCTCCAGCCAGCCGGATGAGGAGCCATGCCCACGAGCTTGGCCAGGTTGGCGGCGGTCTCCAGGACGGCACCGGACCGGTCGGTGGGGTGGAGCCCGTACAGCATGACAACAAGGCGCTGGTTGGCGGTCATGCCTGCTGTTTCCTCAAGCAGCTCCAGGTTCTTCTTCTTGTCGTCGCTGCTGATCACTGGGCCTCCCACCGTGCAGGGGCGTTCCCATCGAAACCGGGGAGGATGCGGCGCTTCGCCAGCTTCCTGTTGATCTTGCCGACCGCGTCGGTGGACATGCCCACTCGCTTGGCGACGTCGAATCAGCGTGGCGTCGGAGGCGGGCTACGGGCAGGGCGATCGGTAAGGAAGGGCTCCGACGTACTGATTCCACTGCTGGGTGGTCAGAGTGCTCCCGGTGGCGGCGCAGATCTGTGCGATGGCTTGGTCGGCGTCTGTTGCCCACAGTCGAACCGTGCCGTCGTTGCCGGAGGTGGCGAGGGTGTGTCCGTGGCGGCTGAAGGCCATCGCGTTGACGGTGTCCGTGTGGCCCGAGAGGGGGTGTCCCAGACGCGTGGGGTGTGCCGCGTCGGCGGTGTCCCACAACTGCACCCTGGCTCCGTCCTCGCCGGCGCCTGTCGTGGCCAAGATGCGCCGGTCGGGGCTGAACGCCAGCACGAGCCCGAGATCATCTTTGCCTCCGGCCTGCAGGTGTCCTAGACGTTCGGCGTGAGCTGGCTCACTGGTGTCCCAGAGCCGCACGTCGGTGAGATTCGTACCGCTGTCTGCTGTGGCCAGCAGTTGACCATCGGGACTGAACGCCAGCACGGGAGTGAAGTCCCCGGTGGCGCGGTGTCCGGTCGACAGGCGATCCAAGCGCATCGGGTGTGCCGGGTCGGCGATGTCCCACAGCTGTACCTGGCTGCCGCCGTCGTTGCCATTGGTCGCGACGGCGAGGAGGTCCGTCTCGGGGCTGAGCGCCATGGTAACGATTCCGGGAGACGGGATCGCGCTCAGTCGTCTGGCGTGGGCCGGGTCGCTGGTGTCCCACAGCCGGACGCGGTCACCGTTCTGATCGGTGCTCGCGGTGGCCAGGGTGTGTCCGTCGGCGCCGAACGCCACAGCGATGGTCTCGCTGCCACGGCGGTCCAGCAGGTGCCCGACGACTCTGGGCCGAGCCGGATCGGTGCTGTCCCACAGCCGCACCGCGCTGCCGTCCACCTCCGCAGTCGAGGTGGCCAGGAGATGTCCGTCGGGACTGAGCGCCATCGCGTGGACCGAGTGGGAGGGACTGACGCTCACACGCCGGGGGTTGGCGGGGTCTGTGGTGTCCCACAGCCAGATGGCACTTTCCATGTCGGGGTTGTCCTGATCCCCGACGGTATCGCTGGCGGTGGCCAGCAGGTGGCCGGTGGAGTCGAACGCTGTCTGGTGGACGGGACCGGGGTAGCCGCGCAGAACCGTTCCCGGCAGCCTCCACAGGTGAACGCCGTCGCCGCCGGTGGCCAGGCTGCGCCCGTCGGGGCTGAACGCCACGGAAGCGGTGGATACCGCGAGAGGTTTGTCCCAGGGCATTGGGTTGGAGGGATCGCTGACGTTCCACAGACGCACCGAGCCGTCCTCGACAGCGGCCAGGGTGTGACCGTCCGGGCTGAGCTGGGCCGCTTCGACTACGGCGGAATCAGCGGTGATCGGTTCACCGAGGCGTCGTGGGTGTGCGGAGTCGGCGGCGTCCCACATCTGTACCGCGGCCTCCTTCCCGCCGCTCGTGGTGGCCAGGAGGTGACCGCGCTGGGCGAATGCCAGTCCGGTGACGTGCTGGGACGGTAGGCCGCACACACGGCGGGGGTGTGCGGGGTCGGCGACGTCCCACAAGCCCACCGCGTCACCTCGGTCTTCTTCCACCGCGGCCAGCAGGTGACCCCACGGGGCGAAGGCTACGACGCCGAAGCCATTGCGCGAACCGCGCAGAAGGGGTTCAAGGAGTCGGGGAGATACCGGATCGGTGACGTCCCACAGCCGGATCCTGCCGCTGTCGCCCGTGCTGGCCAGGGTGCGCCCGTCAGGGCTGAAGTTCACCGTGTCGACCCTGTCGGGGGTAGAAGCACTGGTGCCGACCAGGGTTGGATGTGCTGGACGGGTTACGTCCCACAACTGAAGTCGTGCCGGAGTACCAGTGTCTGTATCGCTGCCCTCGCTGGGAGCGGTGGCGGCGGCCAGGATGTGCCCGTCGGGGCTGAACGCCACCGCGGTGACTTCGGTGCGGCGGTCGTCGGGAAGGTGCCCGAACCGCTTGGGATGCGCGGATGCGGCGGTGCTCCACAACTGTACCCGGGCCGGACCGGAACCATCGGCCTCCACGGCGGCCAGGACCTGCGCGCGCGGACTGAACACCACGTTGCCGGCCGAGTCCGGCTCACTGCTGAGGGTCGTGGACAGCACGGCGGTCGTGGCTGCGACGAGGTTTGTATAAGCCTGCGGAGAGTGCCGTAGACGGTAGGCGACGATATCGAGCCGGGCCGCGAGCGACACGTCTTGGGTCTGCGGTGACATGCCGGACATGCCGGTGCCCCGCAACTGGTCCGCTTCGGTGATGATCCTGTTGGAAATGGCGGTGTTGCGCTCGGTGCGCGCGCTGGCCCGTTGTTGCAAGGCGATCGTGGCGGTCACGGTCGTGACCAGGCTCAAGACGGACAACACTGCGATCAGGATGCGCAGCCTCCGGGTCGCGCGGGCCCCCGCCCGCTGTTCTCGACGGCGCATCTCGAGGCTGGCGGTGAGGAATTCCGCTTCCCGCGTGGTGAGGGCGGCACGGTAACCGGTCGCCTCGAATGCCTCCTCGGCCGCTGCGAGCCGCACGCCGCGATACAGGGCTCCCGGGTCGCGGTCGACACTCTGCCAGGCATTGGCGGCGTCGGTGAGTTGGCGGTGAAGACGCAACCGGTCCCGTTCTGCGTCGATCCAGGCCTGCAGTCGCGGCCAGGCGGTGATCAGGGCTTCATGGGCGAGGTCGACGGTGGCGTCGTCGGCGGTGATCAGCCGGGCTCTGACCAGGCGTTCCAGTACGGTGTCGGTGTCGGCGGGATCGGCGAAGTCGAGTTCGGCGCGGGGTGTGGGTCGGCGGGTGTCGGGGGTGCCGTCTCCGGGGGTGATCAGGCGCAGTACGAGGCGCCGGGTCAATGCGGCCTGTGTAGGGGTCAGGCGGGCGTAGAGGTCTTCGGCGGTGCGGGTGATCGCGCCGTGCAGACCGCCGGCCGCCGTGTACGCATCCCGGGTCAGGGCTCGCCCCTTGCGGCGGTGCCAGGTCTCCAGCAGGGCATGGGACATCAGCGGCAGGGCGCCTGGTTCGCCCTCCACCTCGTCGAGGATGCAGGCTGTCAGGGAGCGTTCGACGATGAGACCGGCACTCTGGGCGGGTTTGACGATGGCCTCGCGTAACTCGTCGCGGCTCATCGGGCCGACCAGTGCGGTGGCATCCTGCAGCTCGGCCGCCAGCCGCGGATGCTGGGCACAATGGCCGAGGAAGTCGGCCCGCACGGCGATGACTACACGCAGCCGGCTTGACGTGTCGGTGGCGGCCAGGAGGTGGTCGATGAACTGCTTGCGTTCGGTCGGGTCGGGGCAGAGGGTGTAGAGCTCTTCGAACTGGTCCACGATCAGCCACGTGTCTCCATCCCCATCGGCTGGCACCATGCGCTGAGTGTGTGTGGTCAGTGGGTGCTCGCCAGGGGTGAGGACGCGCAGGGCGGTTGGTCTGGGCTCTGTCGAATCAGGGTCGCGCAGGCGAGGGATGAGACCGGCCCGCAGCAGAGAGGACTTGCCACTGCCCGACGGACCGAACACCGCGGTGAACCGGTGGGAGCGGGTCAGCTCGACCAGGCGGTCGGTGAGCTCGTCGCGGCCGAAGAACAGATTGGCGTCGCCCGGCTCGAAACGGGCCAGACCCCGGTACGGAGGCTCGACATCCTCATCCTCGGCCCGTGGTTCCGCCGCTGCTTCAGCGGCCGCCTGCCGCCAGCGCTCCTCCCACACCTCCGGATCACCGCCGCACGCCTTCACGTAGGCGAGCACGACGGGCAGGGTCGGCAGCCGCTCACCACCAGCAGCCTGCGACAGCGTGCTCGCCCCCTGCCCTGCGCGCTGCGCCATCGTTCGGTACGTCGGACTCCCGGCCTCCGCCCGGAGTTTGCGTAACTCGGCAGCGAACCGCGCAACCGGCCCCGCACTCGGATCGAGCGGGCTCTCAGGACGTCCTGCCATCGATGGCTCACCCCTCTACCCGCCGCCTCCCCCGTGGAGCGGCGCGATCACCCGGACGCTACGCACGCCCGGGGAGAAGGGCAACCGACAGGCGCCTTCTTCGGTCAGCGTCGTGTGCCGTGCCAGTGACCTGCAACGCAGCCATTGATGAGGGTGGCGAAAGCGACTGCCCACTCGATCCTCAGCCCGCTGAAGTCGTTGTCGTGAACCCGCTGACGCCCACGACGGCGGCTCCAAGCTCAGTCCGCGGCGTCCGGCGAGTCAGTCCATCGAGTGCCGTGGTCCTCGCCATGGTCCACGACGCCTGGTGTGGAGGTCGCCGGGGCTGTTCTCCAGCCCTGTACGGATGAGGTTGACGGAGAGATCGCGCGTCGGCCCGCTCCAGCTCACTCACCAGCACACCAGCCTCGAGGACCTGTTCCACGCCCTGGTCAAGGCCCGCGCCCACAGCTGCGAACCGGTCTGCGAAGCCGCGCGGGCCCGCAGACGCAAGCCCACGACTGCGGTCGCCCTGTTCCGCCTGACCCGACGACATCCAGGCCCACTTACCGCCCCGTACTCCGGCCGCCACTCCCATGGATATGAGGTGCGGGACGACGCTGTCCCCTCTGCACCCGTGGTTGTTCTGGGTGATTGCCGTATCGGACGGCGGGAGCCACACTGATCCCCGTCAGCCGCCTCGGCAGCGTTGAGTCGCCGGCTGGATGATCGGGGGACATCGTGAAGCAAGGCAGTGCCGCGCCGAGTGACGCGGCCGTGGTGAGAATCCTGAACGCCGACGGCAAGCCGGAAGGGGCCGGGTTCCTCACCGGCCACCGTGAAGTGATCACCTGTGCCCATGTGGTGGCCAGAGCGCTGGGCGCGCCGTCCGACATGGTGACGGAACCACCCGCCGCACGATTATGGATCGACTTCCCCCTGGCTGAGCCCGGCCGACGGGCTGAGGTACGGATCGGGTCGTGGACCCCGATCCGGGCCGACGGGTCCGGTGACATCGCCGTCCTGCGGCTGCTCACCGACCCACCCGCCAAGGCAACGGTGGCCCGGCTGGTGGAGGACGTGGCCGAACCGGACCGCCGGGTGCGCACCTTCGGCTTCCCCGTCGCCTACGACGACGGCGCGTGGAGCGTCGGCTGGTTACGCGGGCGGACCGGCACCGGCTGGCTGCAATACGACACCGATCCGTCCAGCGAGCACCGCGTGCAGAGCGGCTTCTCCGGCGC
Source organism: Streptomyces sp. NPDC046881 (assembly GCF_040645015.1). Classification (NCBI taxonomy): domain Bacteria; kingdom Bacillati; phylum Actinomycetota; class Actinomycetes; order Kitasatosporales; family Streptomycetaceae; genus Streptomyces; species Streptomyces sp. NPDC046881. Next base: position 26,693 of record NZ_JBEYXJ010000001.1, read on the forward strand.
TCCGGTCTGGGACGTAGCCGAGGGCGGCGTGGTGGGCATGGTCGTCGCCGCGGACGGCAGACCGGACGTGCGCACGGCCTACCTCATCCCGACGCAGACTCTGCGCGAGAACTCGGCGGTCCTGGCCGACACCGCTCTGCCGGCCTGCCCGTTCCGGGGCCTGGAGCCCTTCCAGGAACGCGACACCGGGCTGTTCCACGGCCGTGAGGAACCGGCTCGGCGCATTGTGGACCTGCTCGACTACGCACCGGCGATCAGTGTGGTCGGCCCGTCCGGTTGCGGGAAGTCCTCCCTGCTGCACGCCGGAGCGCTGCCCGCTCTGCGCGCCCGGCAGGACCGGGAGATTTTGCTCTTCCGGCCCGGACAGCTCGGCCGTAGCCCGCTCGCCGCCCTGGCCCTGGCGCTGCTGCCGCGACTGGAGCCGGACCTGTCCGAGACCGCACGTCTGCACGAGCTGCCCGGCCTGACGAGCCTGCTGCGGGAGGGCCGGATGCCCGAGATCGTCGACCGGCTGCTCGCCCGCCAGGGCAAGGACAGGTTGTTGTTGGTCGTGGACCAGTTCGAAGAGGCTCTCATCGGTACGGAGCAGGCGGAGCTGGACGCGCTGGCCACCGCACTCGGGCACGCCCTGCGCCCCGGCTCCAGGCTCCAGGTCGTGACGGCCCTGCGCGCCGACTTCCTCACCCCTGCCCTCAACCACCCCGGTCTCAGCCCGCTGTTGGGCGGTGACCGGTTGTTCACCGTCGGCGCGATGTCCGACGCGGAACTGCGTGCGGCCGTCGAGCGTCCGCTGGACCACACCGGCGTCCGCTACGAACCGGGTCTGGTGGACCGGATCCTGGGCGACCTCGGCAGCGATCCGGGCCGACTGCCGCTACTGGAGTTCACGCTCACCAGGCTGTGGGAGCGTCAGCAGCGCGGCGTCATCGGGCACGCCGCCTACGAGTCCCTGGGCCGTGTCAACGACGCGCTGGTCACCCATGCCGAACAGATTTGGAGCGGTGCCCTGACCGAGGAGGAGCGCCTGGCCGCCCGCGCCCTGCTCGTCCAGCTCGTCCACCCCGGTGACGACCGGGTGGCTCCCACCCGCCGCACCCTGACCCGGTCCGAACTGCCTCCTCGACAGTGGCGCATCGCTCAGCGGCTGATGACCACCCGCCTGGTCGTGCCCGGCGAGGAGTACCGAGCAAGCGACGGGGCGCCCGTTGAGACCGTGGAACTGGCCCACGAGACACTGCTGACGCACTGGGTCCGACTCCGCGACTTCTTCGAGGCCGACCGCGGATTCCGGCTCTGGCAGGAGGACCTGCGACGCCGAATCGCCCAGTGGGCGGCCGACGGGCGCCCCCGCAGCCGGTTGCTGCGGGGGGCGGATCTGCGCGACGCCCGAGACTGGTACGCGCGTCGGCAGCAAGAAGTGTCCCCCGCGGAGAAGGAGTACATCGAGGTGAGCGTCCGGGGCGCACGCCGCCGCCGCACGCTGCTCGTTGCCCTCGTCGTCGTGCTCAGCCTCGTCGGAGGGGCCGCGGGGTTGGCGGTCCGGGCCCGGGAACGCGACGCCGACAAGGTCGCGGCCACGAAGGCGTCCCGGATCCTGCTGCAGCAGTCGCGCGACGCAGAAGACCTGGCCAACCCCAGCGACCGGGGGGCGGGATACACGGCGCTGCTGCTGGCCCTGCGCGCCTACCGCACGCAGGACACCGAGCAGACCCGTGTGCGTCTCGGCGAAATGCACGCACGTTACGGCTTCGCCGACGTGATCGCCCCGCGGTATGTGTCGGTGAACGCGCTCCTCACCGAGTCGGTGCAGCAGTCGCCGAGTTCCTCCCTCGCCGACGCGCAAGGACGGGTGATCGCCTCACGGACCGCCGACGGCAGGGAGGTCGTCCTGGAGCACACCCGCGGTCCGAGACCGCGCCGGCTGTCCGTCGGCCGCGACGCGGACGTCACGGCGGTCAGCCCGGACGGCTCCCTTGTGGCGACGGCCCGGGCACCGATCTCCCTGGACTCCGGCACCGTGCCGTCGGCTCCTGCGGACCCGGGCGGGCTGCCGGTGCGCCTGTATGACATACGGACCGGGCAGACCCGGGCACTCGAGCGCCCCAGGGAAGGAGATCAGTTTCCGAAAGACGTGGGCAACATACCAGGGCTGCCGGACATGAACCTGCCCGACCTCGAACTCCCCGACTTCCCCGGCCTCACCCTGCCGACGCAGTACGCGCGACTCGCCTTCTCCACGGACGGCACGGTGCTCGTGGGCCAGACCGGGATCTTCGGCAACGACGGCCGACTCGTCCTCTGGGACACGGCCAGTGGACGCATCAAGAAAATCATGCCCGGCCTGCCGGAGCCGGTCAGCGCGTTCTGGCTGGACGTCGGCGGGAAACACCTACTCACGCTGACCGAGGGACTCCAGGCGACGTCATTCGAGACGACGACGTCGCTGAAGCTGTGGGACCTGACCGGGACGAGGCCGCAGGGGCGGGAGCTGCTCAGCTTGAAGGGATCAGCCAAGCATGGCGTGACGGTGGACGTGAGTCCGGACCTCACCCGGGCGGCCGTCGCCGAGACCCTCGTCAGGGGCCTGAAGACCGAGCAGCGGTTGGGCGTCTACGAACTGCCGAGCGGGAAACTCCTCAAACAGCGACACTTCCGGCAGCAGGCGGTGGTGACTGGAGTCACAGTGTCCGTCGGCGGTTCACGGGTGCTGGCCTACGCCGGGTCCGACACCCCCTCCTCCCCTCGCTCGGTGGCCGGCGGTTCGCTCGGCGACGCTCCCGTCGCCGTCGACCAGCGGTGGCACATCGACCTGCTGGGCTCGGGCGACGGCTTGTCGGCGCTCCTGTACGACCACACCGGTGTGCTCACCGTCATCGAGCCCGGCAAGGGCGACCCGCTGCGCCGGCTGCCGGCACCCACCGCCAGGACCGGCGCAACCGGTCAGCCTGCCGATATCCCGTCGGTTGCCGAGGCGAAGCGGTGGATGGCGCACCTGTGCGACATCCTCAGCGACGAGACGCTTCCGCGGGCCGCGGAGGAGAAGCTGCCCCCCGGTGCGCACCGCGGAGTGCTGTGCGCCAAGTAGGGATGAGACACGGGCCGGGGCCCGACTTACAGCTGAGTCGCTGCGCGGGTCCGGGGTGTCTGGCGGCGCCGCACGGGTGGTGATGCAGGTCGAGCGTCCGCCTTTGGCATGGCGCGTGCCGCTCGGACCGGCGAGATCAGCGGCTTCGCGATCTCCCACAGCCCGTCCGGAACAACCCAACTCCATGTATCCCGCCTGTCCTGGCCGGCCGGCCAGGCCCGTACCTCGTCCGCCTGCCAGCGCTGCACGAGGGCCCGGGTGAGCAGGCCCCCGCAGAGCAGGCGGGTGCGCCGGTGCGCGCCACCGCCGACGTCGGGGTCGTGCGTGGCGATCTCCGCGAGCACCTCCTCGTTCCGGCGGAGCTCGACGGGGTGCCGGCTGAGGGGCAGTTGGGCGACGACCATGCCGACCGACCACCAGTCACCGGCGTGGGAGACGGACGAGGTCGGCCCGATCGCCGCGGCGCGAGGGCACCATGATGTCGGCGGGGGTGATGTCCCGGTGGACGACGCCCCGTTCACGAGGGTGGCGACGGCGTCGCACAGCTGGCTCACCAGGCTCTTCACGGCCTCGGGGCGTAACCCGTCGGGGTGGTCGGCGGCGTACCTCTCGTGGGTCTCCGCGCCGTGCGACCAGCACAGGTGCCAGGGGTGGCCGTGGGCGGTGCCGGTCTCCAGGAGCCGCTCCAGATGGGGGCCGGGGTCTCGGCGAGCTCGCGCAGCTACTGTGTGCAGCCGGTGGTACCGGCGACCAGGAGCGGATCGGGGCCGACTACGAGGGCGACGACGACCCTCTGGTGACGGTCAAGCGCGCCTACGACCCGGCTAACCTGTTCCACTTCGCTCAGAGCATCAGGCTCTGAACCGGCCCCGGTCACGCGACGGCGCGTGCCGGAGCGCGGGACGGCGCACGCCGCGTGCACCGGCACTTGGGGTGCGCACGGCTGCGTCCACTCAGTCTGCGCGCCCCCTGCCCTGACGCGGGCTGCCGGGGCAGGGTGGGCGGTTGCCCGGGGGAGAACTGCCGTCCCGGCGTGCCGTTCAGAAGGGGTGGGTGGGCCGGGTGGACGAGGGGTGTGACGAGGTCCGTTTCGACGGCCGCGTGGTTGTGGTGACCGGCGGGGGCCGGGGACTGGGCAGGGAGTACGCGCTGCTCCTCGCGGCGCGCGGCGCCCAGGTTCTGGTCAACGACGTGGGGACCGCAACCGACGGACACGGGGCGTCGCCCGCGCCCGCACGGGCCGTGGTCGAGGAGATCCAGGCGGCGGGCGGGCAAGCGCAGGCGGATGGGCACGACGTGGCCACCGCGGCCGGCGCGCGGGCCCTCGCCGCGGCTGCTCTGGAGCGGTGGGGTCGGCTGGACGCCCTGGTCAACAACGCGGGTATCTCGATCCTGCGCCTGTTGGACGAGCTCACCGACGACGAGTGCCGGCGGGTGCTGGATACGCACGCGGGCGGGACTTTGAACATGCTGCGGGCCGTCTGGCCGCACATGGCCGCCGCCGGCTACGGGCGGATCGTCAACACGTGCTCCGACGCCCTGTTCGGCGACACCGGGCTCAGCGCGTACGCCGCGGGCAAAGGCGCCGTACTGGGGCTGACCACCTCCTCGGCAGCGGAAGGCGCCGCATACGGCATCAAGGTCAACGCAGTCGTGCCTGTCGCCGCGACCCGCATGTCGCTGGAGGCGGTCCGGGACGACGAACGGACGACCGCGCTGCTCACCGACCTGTTTCCCGCCCGGCACGTCGCCCCGGTGGTGGCGTTGCTGGCCCACGAGAGCGCCCCCTGCACCGGCCAACTCCTCCATGCGGCCGGCCGCCGCACCGCCCGGATCTTCCTGGGGGCCACCGACGGCGTCGTATGGACGGAGGACCCCACACCGGAGATGGTCCGGGACGGCTTCCCGCGGATCCGTGACACCGGAACGTTCCGCACACCGGGGAGCGTCAGCGAGTCCATAGGCTTCTCCTTGGCCCGGCTGGGCGCCGGGGCAGCCGGGCCGCCGGCCCTCGACCTCACGACCCCGGCCGCCCGCGAATGACGTGCGCAGACCGGCCCCGCGCCGCCCGCTACGGCTCCGGGAGGACCCGTGCCACAGGACATGGACTTCGGCCTCCCCGCCGCCACGCAGATCAGCCCCGGCCTCGAAGGTGCCCGCCGGCACAACCTGGACTGGGTGCGCCGCACCGGTCTGGCCGCTGACGACCGGTCCCTGGCCTGGTACGTCTCCTGGGACATGCCACGCCTGGCCGCGCTCGGCTTCCCGCACGCCCGGGGCCCGGCCCTGGACCTGTTGACGGACGCGATGGGGTTCTTCTTCGTCTTCGACGACCAGTTCGACGGTCCCCTCGGCCGGGACCCCGCCGAGACCGCCCGCGTCTGCCAGGCGCTGATCGACATCGCGCACGGCGCCCCGCCGCCGCCCGGCGCGGACCCCTGCACGACGGCGTTCGCCGACATCCGGGCCCGCAGCACCGACGGTGCCCACCCGGCCTGGACCGCCCGTACCGCACACGAATGGGAGTACTACTTCGCCGCGCAGGCCCACGAAGCGCGGGGCCGTCTGCGCGGCACCCCGGCGGACCTCGACGCCTACTTCCAGGTCCGGCGCGGCATCGCCGCCACCGATCTGCCCCTCTCGCTCGGGGAACGCGCGGCCGGCCTCACCGTCCCTGCGTCCGCCTTCCACAGTCCCGAGCTGCGCATCATGCGCCGGGCCGCCATCGACGTCACCCTGATGTGCAACGACGTGTACTCCCTGGAGAAGGAGGAGGCCCGTGGCGACATGGACAACCTCGTCCTCGTCCTCGAACGGGCCCGGCACCTCACCCGCGGCGAAGCCCTCATCGCGGCCCGGGACGAGGTGGACCGGCGCGTCCTGCGCTTCCAGGACCTGGCCGGACAGGTGCCCGCCGTCTGCGCGCAGCTCGGCCTCTCCGAGCGGGAGCGGGCCGACGTCGCCGGCTACGTCCGCGTCATGACCGCGTGGATGAGCGGCTACCACGCCTGGCAGACCCGAACCCAGCGCTACCGGAACGCGCCCCGGGTCGTGCCGCCCTCGGGCCCCGGCCACCTCGGCCAGATCCTGCGCACCGGCGTGCGCCGGCCGCCGCGTTCCGGGCCGGAATCATCCCCGGCTCAGTGATCGACCAGTTCCTTGCCACCGTCGACCCTGCCGACGGTGTACGCGCCCTCGCGAACAGCACTCTCGCCGAGAAAGCGGCCTACGCGTACGGCCTGGCCCACGAGCTGTCCGGCGGCCGCGACCTCCTCCACGATGCGACGGCAGCGCCAATCCCCTGGCCCACGCGGTGCCGGCAGCCGTGGCCTTCGCACTGCCACCTCGGTGCGCTCCTGCCCGGCCCGGACGCTCGAACAGTGGAGGTGGCGACACACGGAGTGCTTCAACACACGTCCCGGTAGGACAGCTCTGGGAGGTAGGTCTGCCACTGCTCTCGTGTGAGCCCCCCATGGGCCCGCTTGCACACCTCGGCGGCGATGCGCTCCGGGTCGACGTCATAGGTTCGCAACGCGCTGTGCTCGCCGGCCACCTGGAGGGTCCGGCCGTCGTGGGTGAACGACAGAGCAAGGGTCCGGTCCCCGGAGGTCGACAGAGGAGAGCCCAGTGGCTGGCCTGAGCTGACGTCCCACAGGGTGATGGTCCCACCGGCTCCGCCGACGGCGAGGACGCTCCCGTCCGGGCTGAACGCCAGCGCGGTGACGTGCTCCGGGTCGCTGGTGAAGTCCCCGGACAGTGTGCCCGCCAGTTCTGCGGTGCGCCGACGGCCGTCCTTGTCCCAGACGGACACCCAGCCCATGTCATCACCGACGGCCAGCCTGTCGCCCGACGGGCTGAACTGCGGCAGGGTGGCCACTCCGTTCCCCAGTTGGCGAGTGACGGAGCGGCCGGAGGGCAGGGCGACGAGCGTGGAATAGCCGTTTACCAGAAGTCGCCCGTCTGGCCGCAGGGTCATGGAATGTGTCCCGTCGTACGAGGGTGACCGGAAGTGTTGCAGCCCGATGCCGTGGCGCTCGATTCGCTCGCCCGTGCGCACGTCCCACCGTTCCCACACGTCCACGCCGGACCGGTAGACCAGGAGGGAGCGCTGGTCGGGGCCGAGTACGAAGTCGTCACCGAAAGCTTCGTCCGGCTCCTGAAGCGCGATGTCCAAGGACGAGCTCTCCCGTTTCCTCCGGGTGTCCCAGACCCTGACCCGCTCCGGCCGGCGCCGCGACGACGGCCCGTCTACGGTTTCCGTCCCATAGGCGAAGGCGGCACCGTCCATGCTGAACGTCATGTGGACGATGCACTCGCCTCGGTCGGACTCGCAATGCGCCGACGGCAGACGGGTACCGCGGCTTCCGGTCGTGGGTCGCAGCGCGAACTCGGCCTCGTTTCCGACGAGCCGGGCGGTCGCGATGAGCCGCCCGTCAGGACTGAACCTCGCCTGATAGGTGGTGGCGCGCTGATGCCAGCGCGCGTCGGCCATCGTGTCGAAGGCGACCGTCCTGAGCGCGGACGGCTCGCTCCCGGCCCGTACCAGATAGCGGATCACCCCTGCTTCCGGATCGATCCGCACCTTACGGATCTGCTCATTGCGCAGGGTGTACCGCAGGACCAGATGCGGGGTGCTGCCAAGCCGCCACAGATCGACCGTCCTGGAACCGGTCACGGCCAGGTACCTGCCGTCCGCACTGAACGCCAGCTCGTCCGGTTCGTCCTGCGAGAGGTCCGGCAGATCATGTCTGCGGCCCGAGGCGGTGTCCCAGAAGAGTACTCGGTCGTCGGTGATGGCCGCGAGGAATCCGCCGCCGAAGTCCAGGGAATTGCCGTGGCATGCGCTGCGTCCGGCCGTGCGCACCCACGGAGCCCTCACCCGTCGACGGCCGGCGACGTCCCACACCTTCAACGAGCCGGACAAGCCCGTGCACAGGATCAACAACCGACCGTCGGGACTGACGAGCGCCGTCTGTACCTCCGCGGACTCGGCTCTCAGCAGGAGCCGGTGGCGCGGGACGTCCCACAGCCGCACGGACTTGTCATCTGTAGCGATCAAGGTCTTGCCACCAGGCCCCAGCCTCACGCCCGGGACATCGTCGCCCAGCTGGAACGGCCTACCGACCGCGGCGTCCGAGTAGGCATCACGGACTTGGAGGGACCCGTCCCCCCGGTATACAAGGAACCGGCGACCGTCGGGAGACACATCCGTCAAGCTGTCGTCGGCGGACATCCGGACCTCCCCGGAAGGTCGCTGGGTGGCGACGTTCCAGCGCCGTACCCGGCTGCCGTCCGCCATGACCAGGGTCCGGCCGTCAGCGCTCAGGAACGGATCGTCACTGGTCCGGGTCTCCGGGACGCGGAAGACGGCGCGCTCGCGCTGAGTGTCCGCCGCGAAGAGCGCCCCCTTGGTCTCCGTGGTCGCACTCGTCCGCCATGCGGCAACGCTGAGCCGCATGGCCAACACCGGGTCAGTGCTGCGCAGCGAGTCCCCGAGGAAGGCGATGCGCCGGGCCGTAGCCTCAGCCCGGCGCCTGTCGCTCTCGCTGTTCTGCTGCCAGGCCACGACTCCCGCCACCAGGGCGAACGCCAGCAGCAGCGACAGGGAAGCGGTGAACGTACGCACACGCCGGCGTTCCCTGTCTCGGCCAGCGCGACCGGCGAGCAGGAATTCGCGCTCCAACAGGGTGAGTTCGTCGGCTTGCCCGTCGGACAGGAAGGCTTCCTCGGCCGCGCCCAGCCGTATGCCCCGGTACAGCGCACCAGGGTCGCGGCCGAGGGCGTTCCAGGAGTGGGCGGCTTCGGTGAGCTGACGGTGAAGGCGCAGCCGCTCACGTGCATCGTTGATCCACTGGTGCAGCCGAGGCCAAGCGGTGATGAGCGCTTCGTGAGCGATGTCGACCGTGTCCTCCTGAAGTGTGACCAGGCGCGCGGGCCAGAAGCTCCAAGACGGTCACAGTGTCCGTGGGATGGCCGAAATCGAATTCCTCACGCTGGGCGGGTCGGCGGGTATCCGGTGTCCCCTCACCGGGCATCACCAAGCGCAGCAGGATGTGACGGGCGAGAACTGCTTGCGCCGGAGTGAGGCGGGCGTAGACGTCTTCAGCGGTGCGGGCGATCGCGCCCTGGAGACCACCAGCGGCCTCGTAGGCGATCACGGTGAGGGCGCGGCCTTGGCGGCGCCGCCACGTTTCCAGTAGGGCGTGGGACATCAACGGCAGCGAGGCAGGCTCGTCTTCCACCTCGCCGATGACGCGCTCAGTCAGGGTTCGTTCCACGATCATCCCTGCGGACTGAGCAGGTTTGACGATGGCCTCGCGTAGCTCGTCGCGGCTCATCGGGCCGGCCAGCACGGTGCCGTCCTGCAACGCGGCGGTCAGCGCAGGGTGTTCGGCGCACCGGCCGAGGAAGTCGGCTCGTACGGCGATGACGACACGCAGCCTGTGCGCGGGTTCGGTGGCGGCCAGGAGGCGGTCGATGAAGCGGGTGCGTTCGACCTTGTCTGTGCAAAGGGTGTAGAGCTCCTCGAACTGGTCGACAATCAGCCACGTATCCCCCTCCGCGTCGGCTGGCACCAGGCGCTGCGCATGAGTGCGCAGCGGGTTCTCTCCGGGGGTCAGGACGCGCAGGGCGGCCGGCCTCGGCTTCCCAGGGGCGGCGGTACGCAGACGCGGAATGAGGCCGGCGCGCAGCAGCGAGGACTTGCCGCTGCCCGACGGGCCGAACACGGCGGTGAACCGGCGTGAGCGGGTCAGTTCGAGCAGTCGGTCGGTGAGCTGATCACGGCCGAAGAACAGGTCGGCGTCGCCGGGCTCGAAGCGGGCCAGTCCTCGATACGGTGGCGCAGCATCCTCACTCTCGGTGCGCGGCTCGGCCGCCGCCTGCGCAGCCGCCTCACGCCACCGCGCCTCCCACTCCCCCAAGTTCCCGCCGCAGGCCTGGACGTAGGCCAGGACCACCGGCAGGGTAGGCAGCCGGTCCCCCGCGGCTGCCTGCGACAGCGTGCTCGCCCCCTGATTCGTGCGCTTGGCCATGACCCGGTACGTGGGACTCCCGGCTTCCGCCCGCAGCTTGCGTAATGCGGCAGCAAACCGTGCCACCGGCCCCGCACTCGGATCCAGCGAGCGTTCCGGACGCCCCGCCATCAACCACTCCCCTCCCAGTCCCGCTTCCCCCGTGGACGCGGCGCAGTGGCCCGACAAGGTACGCACGCCTGTGATGGGAGGGCAAACAGGGGGCGCGTACTTTGGTCAGCACCGGGACACCGTGCCCGTGACCTGTGGTGCAGCTGTCGAGCTGCCCAGCCCGGCAGCGGGTGCGCAGTCAGCGCCACAGTCCGTGACCGCGGTGCGGCAGTTCCCAGCGCGCCGACGGCGCGTGGTGTCCTGGAGCGGTTCAATGCCTACCTCGCCGCCCTCCGCGAGGGCGTCGCCGAACCGGTCCGGGCCGACATCCCGAGCCCCCACGAAATCACGTCGTGGATCACGCGTCCCCCGGGACGCTCACCGAGAGCCAGAACAAGTACCGGCAGGACGTACGCACTTGGCTTCGGGAACCGGGCACACTGGACCGCCAGGACGATGGTGCGATCGGCCGCTCGGTGTCTGGCAAGTCGCCGACTCCCGTTGCCGACTGTCAGCCGAAGAACGTCATCAGTTCGCGCGTGAGGTCCTCGCGGCGTTCCTGGCGCCGGTAGCTGACCAAGCCGGCGATGGCCGGCCCGGTGCCGCAGGCGAGACCGCGCACGAAGTGCCCAGGTGCGTCGCGCCCAAATCGCTGGGAACTGCAAAGTGACCTTGCCATACTGGTGCGATGTGCTTTCGTGGGGGGACTCCGAACCGGCATTACGTGTGCTTGCCCTGCCGTTCCTCGTTCAAGAAGCGCGGCACGTGGGCAAGCCGATGCCCACGCTGCGGTGGAGACCTGATCGACGCGGGACAGGACCTCGCTGTGCCGAAGCGGCGCGACACCGCTGGGTGGCGGACGTTGACCGCCCTGCTGAACGCGGGTGTCACGTTCCACTCCGGCTGCTGTGATGGGCCTGGCTGGCGGCCTCGAACACTCCGCGAGGTACGCGAGCGCCTCGCTGCCGCCGCCGGCACCGACGTGCCGCTGAGCGTGGCGCTGACGACGGTCGACACTGACGAGCTCCGTTCCGGGCGCACCGCACGCTGAGCCCGCACGGCCCGTCCCATACTCGGCGACGCGCGCCTGCACGAGTAGGCCGTCGCCGACCATGGCGACCACCTGCGCGTCCACCCCGACTGCGAGCCCGGCGACGGCGGGGCCCCGTCCGGCCCCGGGTCTCCATCACGGCCACGGCGCACAGCACCACTGGGTGGAGCCCGCGCAAGCATCCGGTGGGAAGGTGCACACTCGCCGGCTTCGACCACGGGATGTGACGTCCGACCGGGCCGCGGCGACGGGCGGGGACGCCGGCCCACGCGGCGACAGTGCCCCACCTGGATCCGCTTCAGGTTGCTGCCTCCTGGCCAGGTCGGTGACTTCGCCGATCCCCGTATTCGGGCGTGGAGCGCACCGGTGGGTGAGAAGGGTGGTGTCGTCCCAGACGCCGGGGCCCGGGCGACGGCGGTGGGGCTCTCGTCGTCCGGGCCGATTCGCACGGATCAGGCGGTGCAACGGTGTGTCAGAGGACCTTGACCGCGCTCCAGGCAGCGGCCGTCGTCGCGTACTCGGGGCTGGTGGCGCCGTACAGGTCCTTCGCCGCGTTCAGAGTCGCGGTGCGGGCGCCCTTGTAGTCGGTGGTGGAGGTCATGTAGACGGTCAGCGCCCGGTACCAGATGGCGGAGGCCTTCTGATTGCCGATGCCGGTGACGGTGGAACCGTTGCAGGTGGGGCTGTTGTAGGTGACGCCGTTGATGGTCTTGGTGCCGCTGCCCTCGCTCGCGAGGTAGAACCAGTGGTTGCCGACGCCCGAGGAGTTGTGGACGTCGAGGCGGCCGACCGACTTCGACCAGCAGTCGGCGGAGCGGCCGTCCAGGGACGGCTTGTCGAAGCGGCGCAGCCACGGCGGGGTGGACTGGTCGCTGAAGAGGTAGTCGGGGGTGTCGACCGGGTTGTCGGCGTACCACTCGACCATGGTGCCGAGGATGTCGCTGGTGGCCTCGTTCAGGCCGCCGGACTCACCGCTGTAGCGCAGGTTGGCCGTGGCCGAGGTGACGCCGTGCGTCATCTCGTGTCCCATGGTGTCGAGGTCGACCTGTTCGGGGTCGGTGGTGCCGTCGCCGTCACCGGTCAGCATGCAGAAGCAGGAGTCCGACCACTGGGCGTTGTCCCAGTTGGTGCCGACGTGGACGAAGACGGTGGCGCCGCGGCCGTCGTTCTTGATGCCGTTGCGGCCGAAGGTCGCCTTGTAGTAGTCGTACGTCTTCGCGGTGTTGACGTGCGCGTCGACGGCGGCGGTGGCTCGGTCGGTGGAGAACTTCCTGCCGTCGCCCCAGATGTTGTCGGCGTCGGTGAACAGCGTGCCGGAGGTGCTCTTCACGGACGAGGACGAGAGGTTGTTCGCGTCCTTCGTGATGTGGCCCCGCACCGGGTCGATCAGGGCGAAGGTCCCGTCGGCCTGTTGGGTGGTGTCGATGCCGACGTCCCCGGTGTACTCGGAGTGACCGGTGCCGGTCGACTCACGCTCGGCGTCATAGTTCTCGATCGCCGCGCCCGTGGTGGCGTCGGTGACGAAGACCTCGCCGTGCGGCTGGCCCTTGTCTCCCAGGCCCTGCACGGTGGTGCGCCAGGCCAGGCGCGGGGTTCCGTCGGCGGCCCACACGATCAGCTCGGGGGTGGACTTGGCCTTGCGCACCAACCCGTGCGAGCGCTTCAGGGCGTCAGCCGCGGTGCCCTTGGCGTCGACGGCGGGAGCGACGGACTTGAGCTGCACCTTGTGGCCCTTGGCGCGGGTGGATCCCGCGAGCGAGCCGTCGGCCTTCTGGTGGACGACGAAGTCGCCGCCGACGACGGGGAGGCCGCGGTAGGTCCGCTCGAAGCGGACGTGCTGGGTGCCGTCGGCGTCGATGACGACGTCCTTGGCGTGCAGTTTCTGACCCGCACCGAAACCGAAGGTGTCGGCGTGCCGGGTCACGTTGGCCTTGGCCCGGGATATCGCCGTGTCGCGGGCCTGGGATGTCGCCGTGTCGCGGACGGGGGTTCCGCTCTGCGCTGCATCGGTCTGCGAGTACGCGGGTACGGCCATCGCACCCGTGGTGATGACGCCGGCGGCGACCATCGCGGAAAGAGCAAGAAGGGGACGGGGCATGACAGGGTGATTCCTTCGCTCGTCGTGGGGTGACGACGTCCTCGGACGTTGACGCGAAGTGTTCACCAGATGGCATGTTCCTGACGTGATCCCATCTGGGGTATAACTGCCGAGCTATAGGACTTGGATCTCGGGGACCCGCCGGTCACCCGCCCTCGCCGAGAGCGAACTCCTCTCCCCCGGCCTCCCACCAGGCCAGATACTGCGGCCGCTGCCGCACCAGCGACCGATAGGCGGTCAGCAGACGCTCGCACGCCGCGTCGGCCAGCTCGGCCGGAATCGATTCCGTGTTCCAGGCGAGCAAGAGCCGCCGGTGGAACGGGACGTCCACGAGCGGCCTCTGCACGGTTCCCTGGGCGGAGACATCGGCGGTCGGCCATACGCCGCAGACGGCACGCCGGCCGGCGACCAGGATCTGTGCCACGGACAGGTCGGGCGTCACATGGGCGATACGCGGAGTGAATCCCGCCGACTGGCAGGTGAGGTGGAGGTACGCATGCATACCGCTCTCGTCGGCCTCCGGCATGACCCAGTCCTCGGCCGCCAGTTCATGGAGGCTGACCTTGTCCTGGCGGGCGAGAGGGTGGTCCTCGGCGAGCAGGACGAAGACCGGCTCGCGTAGCAGGGTGCGTGTCGCCACCCACTCTCCGACCGGGAGAGGAAAGCCCGGGAACTCGCCGAACACCGCGATGTCGCATTTCGACAGGCCCAGCAGTTTCACCAGCGTGTGGACGGAGCGCCGGGCGTCTATGGTGAGCCGGCGTTCCGGGACGAGTTCGAAGAGTGCGGAGACCAGCAGAGACACCAGAGGGCCGGCGGTTCCGCCCGCTCTCAAGGGGGCGGCGGCCCGTCTGTCTGCCTCGGCCGCCGATCTCGCGTACTCGCGCAGCCTGTCGAAGCCGGCGACGAGGTCACGGGCGCAGCGCAGGACGTACTGTCCGTTCTCGTTCGGCGTCACCCCGTCCGCACTACGAATGAACAGCGGGCCGCCCAGCTCGTGTTCGATCCGCTTCAGCTGAGCGCTCGTGGCAGGCTGAGAGAGCTGCAGCCGTGCGGCGGCCTTGCGAATGCTGCCCGCTTCGGCGACCGTGAGCAGCGTACGGAGGTGCCGGAACTCAAGGTGCATGACCCTTCCCCGCTCAGCGCTGGGGAGCCCTGCACCCCCCGTGACCTGCAGAACCAGTTGCCCGAGGGGCATGGTGACCAAGAGTCTGACGGAGTTGTTGAGGCGGCAACCACGGGACGGTAAAACCTGCGCTCATACGCCACGGCGCCGCACCGTCATCGCGGCACCAACTCGCCCCTATCGGCATGATTCGCCGAGCTGCTTACGCCGGGCCGGGCTGTGCCTGCTCGCGGCCGCGCGGAACGATGACCCCGCATGCAGGTGGTGGTCGTCGGGGACTGTCTGTCTTCGGCCGCACGCCCAGACCTGACCGCGGATATCTTCCGCATCAGCGCCGCGACAACGGCACAGGCGGCCTCGGTGCTCCCGCAAAGCCCCTTCCTGGCCTGCCCAACCGGCTGCCCGACCCCACGAAGCCCTCGGTGCCACCTGCCCCCGAGCGCCCAGCCGACACGACCACCCGTCGGCTGAGCAACGAGCGAACCCACGTCAGGGCCAACCCTGCAGAGGAAGAGCCGCGACCGGTTCCCGGGAGGAGTCCTCCGAGATTCGGCGAACCGGTCGGTTTCAGGTGCGGGGCGACAGCATGATCGAGGCGGCAATCTGTGACGGCGACATCGTCGCGGTCCGCCGCCAGGACTCCGCCGACCCTGAAGCGGAGACTGTCCCATGCCTCCAGTCCGCGAGCCTACGACCGTGCGGGTTGATTGGCGATCAGAAGAGTGACACCGGCCGTGCGAAAGCCCAGGCGAGCGTAGATACGGGCGATGACCTCCTCCGCGTAGGCGAGGAAGACGGTGTGCACCCCGTGGTCGCGGGCGTGGGTGGCCAGGGCCGCCGTGACAGCGGCGGCAAGACCCTGGCGGCGAGCGGTGGGCAGGGTGCCGACACCGCCGATCTCAGTCGTGCCGTTCGCCGGGTGGTAATGGCCGGCCGCAAGCGGGGTGCCGTCCGGGGCGAGAGCAGCGATGAGTGTCTTGTGCCCGGCGCGAATGGCGGGGCGGACCGTTGCGACCGTGCCGTCCGCGACCAGTACCTCGGCCACCGCCCACAGTTCCGCGCGGCCCGCCGAGCCCACCGCGGTGCCCGCCTCGGCGAAAGCCAGGCGGGGAAGGGCGAGGGCCCCGGGCAGTGCCGAGTCGTCGGCCGTCAGCACGCGGATCGTGACGCCGTCCGGCAGGGACTGCGGAGGCACCGGGCGGTTCGGGTCGAGGGCCATCAGCGGGCGCTCTTCCACCGGGAGCCCGGCGGCCTCAATACGGGCGCGCAGCATCGGCGCTGCCTCAGCGAGCCACTCGAAGGCTTCCGGCACGCCGAGTTCGCGCTGCCGGGCACGCACCCGGGCGATGTCGGCCGCGGTGACGACTGCGGAGCCCTCTGCGGTGGGCTGAGCGTGACTCGGACCGCCGTAGTACGGGGTTCCTGGCTCCTTTCGCACAAACAGCCGCAACGGGCCGAACGCTTCGGCGTCAGCGAACAGCAGGGGCACGGTGGCGTAGTACTGCTCGATACGGGCACGCAGCGATAGGTCGCTCATGCGGCGCATCCCACCACGGAGCGGCGGCGTGCCGCATTCGAAATTCGCCGTCCGGAACCGACACAGCCTCCCCAACGCGTCCGCTTGGCGACACGGCAGCAGTGCCAGAAAAGGTCGCTGTCGGTCGAGAGCGTGGCGCCGACGCACGGACCGTCGCGCGAGGCGTCAGGCGCGACGCGCAGCCGTCACAGAATCGAACCGTACTCGCCGGTATGCCAGCGAAGATTGATCACGCTGGTCAGGGCGGCTGCGGCTCCTCATCTGGGACCAAGTACGGTCGTCCGGTCTTGTCCTACGAGTAGAGCGGGCCGGTTCGTGGACCTGAGCGTAATCGGGCAGGCGGCTGGCCTGTTCGCCGTCACCAACATCGACGACATCCTGATCCTGGCGCTGTTCTTCGCCCAGGGCGCCGGGCACAGCGGCTCCACACGGCGCATCGTACTTGGCCAGTACTTGGGGTTCGCTGCGATTCTCACGGTGGCCGTAGCCGCCGCCTTCGGTGCCACCTTCCTGCCCCAGTCCGCCATCCCGTACCTCGGTCTGTTGCCGCTCGCCCTCGGCCTCAAAGCCGCCTGGCAGGCGTGGAAGGACCACCGCGATGGCGAGGAGAACGACGAAGCCGAGGCCAAGGAGGGCGGGCCGGGCTCCCTGGATGTCGCCGCGGTGACCTTCGCCAACGGCGGAGACAACATCGGCGTCTACGTGCCCGTATTCGCCACCGCCGGCGTCGGTGGGATGAGCGTCTACGCCGTGGTCTTCCTCGCCCTTGTCGCTGTCTGGTGCTTCGCGGGCAAGTTCTTGGCCACCCGCCCGGTCGTCGCCAAGGCACTCGCCCGCTGGGGCCACATCCTGTTGCCCGTGGTCCTGATCGCCATTGGCCTGCTCATCGTTATCCAGGGCGGAGCCTTCGGGCTCTGAACCCGCGCAGGATCGGGTGGCGGTCTAGGCCCCGAAGTTCACGATGTGCGCCTCCTGCACGGTCAGCGTCCTTGTTCGGGTGGCCGCCCCGCCAGCCGGAGGGCGTTACCAAGGAGATGCCGGTGATGCGAGGCCGGTGCCGTCGTCGGTGAGGTCGTCCGGCAGCGCTGCCGCCTGGGCTGTCGCGTTGGCGCCTGTTTCCGGGATCATGCCCGGTGATCAGCTGCCTGAGTCCAGCGGACCAGGGTACGCCAAAGCTGGAGGGTTCCGGGATGGCGAGGGCCCCGTACCCGCACCATGTCCGGCAGCAGTTCGGCGAGCACGGCCGCCGCACCGGCCGCATTGCCCTGCTGTCCCACCAACTCGGCAAGCTGATGGCGGCTGGAGAGGGTGTCGGGATGGTCAGGGCCCAGCACCCGCCGTCGGTCGTCCAGTAGCGCGGCGACGGTGGCCACAGATGCGGTCCTGTCCCCCGCCTCCCACTGCCAGCGGGCGAGGGCGCTTCTGGCGATGAGTAGGTCAGGGTGATCGGGGCCGAGTACCCGCGTCATGTCCGGCAGCAGCGCGAGGAGGTCCGCTACCGCGCCGGCCGCGTTCCCTGCCCTCCCCCGCCAGCGGGCGAGGTTGCCCCGAGTGAGGAGGGTCTCCCGGTGGTCTGGGCCCAGTACCCGTTTCACGTCCTGTAGCAGTTCGGCGAAGCCGGCCACGGCGCCGGGTGGATCGCCCGCTTCCCCCCGCCAGTGGACGAGGTTGTGACGGGTGGTGAGGGTCTCGGGGTGGTCAGGGCCCAGTCTTCGGATCATCTCCGGCAGCAACCTGACGAGGACGGACACCGCGTCGGCCGCATGTCCGGCCCCTCCTCGCCAGTGGGCGAGGTTGCTTCGGATGACGAGGGTGTCAGGGTGGTCAGGGCCCAGCACCCGTTCCGTGTCCGGCAGGAGTTCAGCGAAGCCGGCCGCCGCGCCGACCGCGTCCCCGGCAGCTCCCCGCCAGTGAGCGAGCCAGTGCCGGGTGGTGAGGGTGTCGGGGTGGTCAGGGCCCTGCTTCCGCACCATCGTGGGCAACAATGCGGCGAAGTCCGCGGCCGCGCGGGCCGCGTCCCCTGCGGCTCCTCGCCAGCGGCCGAGGCTGCTTCGGGTGATGAGGGTCTCGGGGGCGTCGGCGCCCCGTACCCGTATGACGTCTGGCAACAGTTCGGCGAGGCCTGCCGCAGCAGTGGCCGGATCCCTCGCCTCGCCCCGCCAGCAGGCAAGGTTGTGCCTCACGGAGAGGGTCTCGGGGTGGTCGGGGCCCAGTACGCGGATCACGTCCGGCAGCAGTTCGGCGAGATCGGACATCGCGCCGGCCGCATCGCCCGCCTTGCCTCGCCAGTGGGCCAGGTTTCCCCGGACGGCCAAGGTGTTGTGGTGATCGGGGCCCACGTATGCGCCGGCCTTGTCGAGCATCCGACGGAAGTAGTCCCGGGCCCCTGTCGCCTGGCCCGATCCCCCGAGGCTCTGGCCGGAAAGGTAGAGCACGAAATGAAGGTCGGGTCGGTACAGCGCAGCCTCGCCTGAGGTGATCAGTGCCGCGGTGTTGGCTCGCAGGGCCTGGGCGAGGCTGGTGTCGCGTTCGATGGACGGCCAGGCGGCGGTCAGGGCGTCGGCGCAGGTGCGGGCCGTCGTGTAGTGCTCGTGGGGGGTGAGGGTGTCGCTGACAGCCCGTTGCACGAGTCGGTGGACTCGGACCGCGGTGGCCGCGTCCCCGGGGCTGTGGGTGATCAGACTGAGGCGGCGCAGGGCGCTCAGGGCTCGGCGGGCGTCCTGTTCGGATACCGGGCTGGTTGCCGGGGCGCCGGGTATGGCGTTGTCCGCGGCGGCCGGTGTCAGGTTTCCAGGGCGGGAGGCCAGGTGTTTCGCCAGGTGGGTGCGGGCGGGAAGGCTGGTCAGGACCGTGTCGGGGATGCCGTTGGGGTCGAGGAAGGCTGCGAGGTGGAGCATGGGGCAGGCCAGGCCTGCCGGGCGGAGTGCATCTGCGTGTTCGATGGACAGGGACCAAGTGGCCGCGACAGTGAGGGTTTGTCCGTCGGGCAGGCGGTCTGGGGCGGCGTCGCGGAGGGCGGTCGTGCGGTCGGCGAGCAGGCGCCGGTAGGCGGCGGGAGTCATGCCGGTATCGGAGAGTTCGGCGATGTAGGCGGCGGCCTGCGCGAGCGCGAGCGGGAGGTGCCCGAGATCGGCGGCGAGATCGTCCAGTTCCTGGGTGGGGTGGCCCAGGTCGTAGGGTTCGAGCACCGCTTCGAGGTAGGTGCGGGATTCGGAGGGGCTGAAGACGCCGACGGTGATCAGGTGGCGGTCGGCGAGCAGAGCGTGGTCCTGGCGGCGGGTGGTGATCAGGGTCCGGCCGATGGGTGAGCGGGGTGGCCACAGCCCGGTCATGTCGGCCGGGTCGGAGAGATCGTCCAGAACGACCAGCCAACGGCACGGTGGCCGGCCCGCCTTGGGCTCCAGCCAGGCCAGCAGCGCGACCGCCGCCTGCTCCGGGTCATCGGGTGCGGCAGAGCCGATGAGTTCCGTGGCAGCCTGGGCGTAGGTGGCGACGACGGTGGCCCTGTTGGCGGCGCTCACCCAGACCAGCACGTCCAGCTCGCCGCGTTCCATTGCGGTGCGGGCGTAGCGGGCGGCGATCTGGCTTTTGCCGACCCCGCCCAGGCCGGCCACCACCCCGGAGGTGTGTGCCGCCGACAGCGCTTTGGGAGCGGCGTGGCCTAGTACGGCCTCGCCACCGCCGGCCAGTGCTGCCGCGAGCGCACTGGTTTCCGGCCGGTCGTGGAAGAAGGCGGCCTGCGGGGGCAGGGCGGTGCCGGTTTGGTGCGGCCAGGTGGCCGGCAACCGAGGCGCCCCGTAATGGTTGTGCTGGACGCCGTTGCCCTGCACCGGGCCGTGAAACGTGCTGCCGCTGAAGTACGTTCCCGCTCCGGTGGTGGCCCCGCGCTGCGGAAGCCCTCCGGTCACTTCGGCTGCTCCCCGTAGTAGTTGTGCTGGGTGCCCTTGCCCTGCACCGGGCCGTGAAACGTGCTGCCGCTGAAATCGATCCGATCGCCCCCGGCCGAGCCGATTCCCTCGGCGTTCTCCAAAGACCGCAGCTCGTCGACGAGTTTCTCCAGGAGTGCGGCGAAGTGTTCGTCCCGCTCACCGGCTTCCTCAAGAGAGTCCGTCAGCCTTCGCCGGGTCCGCTCGGACAGCTCCGCGCGCCCTTCGGCGGCTTCTTCCTTGGCACGTTCCAGTGCCGGGTCCTGGCCGAGCTTGCGGCTGACCAGATCGTGGAGGCGGTCCATTCCGGAATCCAGGGCCCGGTCGACCTCACTGTCAGCGCGCCCCCCGACGCGCTTGGCCTTGCGCACCGCCCACGCGAAGACGTAGGCCACCGCAAACTCAGCGCCGAACATCACGACCCCCTCGCTGCCGAGCAGAACCCGAAGCCGACCGTATCCAATCAGCACACCCGGGCACTGGCGATTGCGGCCTATGACAGCCTTTGTCAGCGGGTAGAGCTGTGCTCGCCACCGTCCGGCTGCTGGCCGTCCGGGGGGTGTCAGGCGAGCAGGCCGGACTGACAACATCGTCCGCCGGCGGGCGCTGCCTGCTGATGCCGGGGCCTGAGCCGGAAGGAAGACCGGATGAGACCGGATGCCGGGGTCGGCGTCCTCAGAGCCAGCCCCGGCGTGCCGCTTGGACCCCGGCCTGGAAACGGGTCGTGGCGCCCAGTCCGGACAGCAGGGCGGAGACGCGGCGGACGACGGTGCGGCGCCCCACCCCCAGGTGCCTGGCGATCGCGTCGTCGGTGGCGCCGCTGGCCATGAGGGAGAGGATCTGACGGTCTCGGGCGTCGATCTGCGTACCGGTGCCCGCCGCCGACACGGGGACGGCCAGTCGCCACAGCGACTCGAAGACGTTGGACAGCGCCTGGAGCAGGCTGGACGGGCGGATCACGAGGGAGACGACGCCGGGGCGTTCGTCGGCAGCGAGGGTGACCACCGCCAGGTCGTCGTCGCGCAGGCTCAGCTTCAGGGGTGGATCGTCCAGGGTCCGGGCCTGCTCCCCGGCCTCGATCATGCGGGCCATGTTGGGCCACGCGATCGGGTCGTCGAACGCGGAGCCGGGGTAGATGGCGCGGTAGGTGACACCGGCGGCCATGCGCTCGCGCTGCAAGGCCTCCTGCGCGAGGTAGAAGTCGGGCGTGCCGGAGTACGGTGGCACGTCGATGCTCCGCAGCTGGTGGCGCGCCGTCTGCTGGAGCTGCCGGCTGATCGCCAGGACCCGCGCGAGGTCTTCGACGA
Organism: Streptomyces sp. NPDC046881; assembly: GCF_040645015.1. Taxonomy (NCBI): domain Bacteria; kingdom Bacillati; phylum Actinomycetota; class Actinomycetes; order Kitasatosporales; family Streptomycetaceae; genus Streptomyces; species Streptomyces sp. NPDC046881. The sequence continues at coordinate 47,947 of NZ_JBEYXJ010000001.1, forward strand.
CCTCCAGCGCGCCGTAGTGAGTGCTGTCCCGCCTGGCGGAACGGTAGAGCCGCTCCAGTTCCGTACCGGTTCGGCGCAGCGCCGTCCGCAAGGCGTCATCGCGCCGCAACAACGCCTCGACGAGCTGCGTGGGCGGTACCGCTTCCCAGATGGCCCCGGCGCTCCCGGGGTCCGTCGTCACGACGCCGTCCTCGGCGGCGAGTTCGTGCAGCACCGCCCGGACGACGGCCTCGGTCAGTCCGGTACGAGCCGCCAACTCCCCGGCCGACTGGTGCGGATGACGGACCAGGCACTGATAGACCCGGCCACGGTCGGAGTCCGGGTCCAGCACGTCGTGCACGACCACCCCCTCGCCTCACGGAGCGATGGACCAGGTCCGCGCAGCCGTCCAGTCTCAACTCCCCGGAGCCTACTGGATGGTCAGCGCACTGGCGCCAGTGGCGCAACTGCGCCAGACCGTCCCTATGGCGTCACGCACAGGTGGTGCGATGTGATTCCACGTAACCGGCCGACCGACCGTCCCATGGCAACCATGGCAACCAGTCCCCCTAGGACACATGATGAGACCAGCTCTGTCCCCTCGGCTGAGACGAGTGAGAGCGGCAGGCGTCGCCGCGGTGGCGACCATCCTCCTCATGGGCGCGTCGTTCGCGCCCGCCGAGGCCTCGGCTCCGCGCCCGCCGCAGATGACCGACGGCTTCGGCCTCACGCAGACCGGTGACGCCGTCGGCTCCGCCACCAACTTCGTCATCACGGTGACCACGCCCGAGGTCGAGGGTGAACACCACATCCGCATCCTGCTGCCCACCGACTACGCCCGACATCCCGACAAGCGCTACCCGGTGCTGTACTTCCTGCACGGCGCGTCCGACGATCCCGGCAACCCGAACGTGGCGTACCCCGCCCTCACCGCAGCCCAGTCCATGATCACGGTCATTCCGGACGGGGGTCGAAGGGGCTGGTACACCGACTGGCTCGACCAGAGCACCGCCGCCGGCGCGCAGAACTGGGAGAACTTCCACATCAACCAGGTGATCCCGTTCGTCGACGCCAATCTCCGCACCGATGCCACCCGGAAGGCGCGGGCCGTCGCCGGCCTCTCGATGGGCGGTTTCGGCTCCCTGCACTACGCCCAGCGACACCCCGACCTGTTCGGGCAGGTCGCCACGCTGTCCGGCGCCAACGAACTCTCGGTCCGCCACGCCGTCATGCGTGCGGCCGTCGTCGCCACGCTCACGAACGTCGGCGCCCCGCTGTGCGGGAGTTCGAACCCCACGTGCAGTCTCGACTTCGGTCCCACGGTGTCCAGCGACGCGATCTTCGGCACGCCCTACCCGGTCTTCGGGGCGGACTGGCGCTGGGACGAGGCGGACCCGGTCTCGCACATGGACGTCCTGGCCCGGGCCGGTACAGGCGTCACGATCTACACCGGGAACGGTGCCGGCAACCCGGCCGAACCGGAGTTCTGGGTCCAGTCGGCGTCCCAGCACGCCAAAGAACGACTGGACGCACTCGGGTATCCAGTGCACTTCGTGGACTACGGAGACGGATCCGGCTGGGGCGACGACTGCGCCGGCGGCCACACCAGCGGTTGCTGGGCGCAGGACCTCGTCGACTTCGTCCCGCGTCTCGAGGCGGCATTCGCGTCCGCCTGATCCCCCGATCCCACGACAGACAGGCGACCGCACATGAACAGACGACTGTGCACTCTGCTGCTGAGCCTCGTGGTCCTCTGGACCGTCGGAGCCGGTGCCGCCCACGCCGATGAAGGCAAGCGCGTCCACAACGCGATGCAAATCGTCTTCAGCCCGTCCATGACGTATCCCTTCTGCACGATCGGCGCGGTGGGCACCGACAAGTACGGGCACCGGATCGCCATTTCGGCCGGCCACTGCCTCAGGGACGCCGCCTACGCGGACCGCGAGATCCACGACGACGTGGCCCCCGTCTACGACCGCGCGGACACCGACTTCGGTCCGATCGGATACGTGCGCTACTTCAAGGACCCCGAGGGCTCGCAGACGGGCCACATGACCAAGGACTACATGATCATCGAGCTGGTCCCGCAGGTGACGCTCTCCTCACAGGGCCCCTACCTCAAGCAGACCGGTGTCCTGGAGGTCCCCGGCGGAACGGCCAGCCCGAACGCCCCGGGCCCCGCGCTCGACACCGAGCGCCTGCTCGCCGCCGGTGACAACGAACTCGTCGTATCGGGCCAGACGGGCGTCTGGTTCGGCACGGTCATGGACAACACCGGCGGCATCTACCGCTCGGCGGCCGCGAACCTGACCGGCGACTCGGGCGGGCCGGCCGTCTGGCACGTACCGGGAAGCGAGCTCCCGTCCCAGGACAACGGTTTCCAGGCATCGGGTCCCTGGGCCGGGATCACCAAGGCGATCACCCTGTCCTTCCCACCGTTCGAGTACACCAGCTCGGCCAACATCCTCGCCGACCTGCGCGCCCGGGACGCCGCCGCCCCCGAAGGCGTCTACGGCGCGGGTTTCAAGGTGACCACCAACCCGTGAGTCCGGCCGTCGGCCCGGACATCCCACCGTCCGTCTGCACGACTCAGCCCGAGGAAGGGAAGACATTGCTCACCGGCATGCCCTCACGACGTGTGCTCACCACGGTCATCGGCCTGCTCGCGCTGGTGGCCGCACTCCTCGCGACGGCGCCCCCGGCACGCGCCGACGCCGCCCCGTTCGAACTCCGCCCGCTGGTACCGGCCGGTGCCGACTATCAGGACAGGCTCAGGGCGGAGGTGGACTACTGGACCCTGGGGAAGATGGCAGACGCCGGTCTCAACAACGAGGACGCGGACGCGACCCCGCCTCCCGGCGGCTGGGACGATCTCGGCAAGCCGTGGCCGCGGGGCCAAGGGCTGGTCTCGCGCACCGCCGGCAAGCTGTTCATGCAATACACGGACGTGGACACCGGTGCCGTCTCGACGTCCTCGTGTTCCGGCAACGTGGTCACCAGCGCCAACCGCAGCGTCGTGCTGACCGCTGCCCACTGCCTGCGCATCCACACGCCGCTCGACATCGGCTTCGGGAACGTCGTCGCCACCAACATGGTCTTCGTACCGGCCTTCGACGGGACGAACCTCCCGCGCGACCCCTCCGCCACAGGTCTTCCCGGCAGGGACATCGCCCCGTACGGGGTCTGGGGAGTGACCCGTCAGTGGATCACCCACACCTGGAGCCAGAGCGCCGACTGGCTGCTCGGGCGGGACATGGCCGCCGTCCTGGTGGACAACCCCGACGATCCACGCCCCGTCGGCGAGGTCACCGGAGGCCAGGAGGTCGCCTTCGACCAGCCGCAGAACCGGACCGCCCACATCTTCGGCTACCCGACCATCAACGAGCGCAACTACTACCGCCCCGGCAACGTGCCCACCGCCCTCCAGCGGACCTTCGACGGCCGGAGCCTGATGGTCACCCAGGGAACGGCCCGGAACGACCCGGTCTACTACAACGACGTGATGGCAGGCGCGCAGTCGCCCGGCTGCAGCGGCGGCGCCGTCCTGCAGAACTTCGACCCTGCCACCGGCGCGGGCGTCCAGGTCGGGGTCTTCTCCCGCTACGACGACCCCGCCCAGATCATCGGCCTGCTCGGCTGGGTACAGGGTCCCAACATGAGTGCCACCCACTTGGGCGCCGAGGAGCAGGCGGTCTACGAGGCCGCGCAGGCGGCGGGCATGGCCTAGGGTCTTTCTTCCGGATCAGGCCGGCCCCGAGCGACCGCACCACCTGGCGCTCCGCGACACCGGCAAGATCCGGAAGAGAGGCCATAGCTGTATTGCCCCAGCCGAACGGAGCCAGGCGTTCGGCCAGTGGCTGCACACCTGCAATCACCACCGGAAACCCACCGCCTTCGCCGGTCTCTGGCGGGTGGAGGACGCTTCTCGGGAAGTGCTCGGCGTGGCGCTGGTTGGAGCGCACCATGGCGGGCAGCAGGCTCATCGCTCGCAACAGTGCGATGGTCTCGCTCACTTGGCGGGGGCGCGCTTCTGCCTCAGTGAGGCAGATGAGGGCGACGGTGTCGAAGGCGGTCTGGCTGAAGCAGCAACGGCCATCGATGTGGGGGTGCGGTCAGGGCGGTGGTGCTGTGCACAGCAGGGCCGCAGCGTCGTCATCGGAACGGATCGAGCGACCCTTCGCGGGGGCGGCAACCGCGCGACGGCCGCCGTGCCGACGCCCGGCCCCGGCCTTCGGGGAACCGTGGCCTAGGATCGTCCCCATGGCCCTGATCACCAGTGACGTCGATCGGTTCCAGACCTCCAGGCCCCGGCTGGAGGCCATCGCCTATCGGTTGCTCGGCTCGGCGAGCGAGGCCGAGGACGCCGTGCAGGAGACGTTCCTGCGCTGGCAGGCGGCCGACGTCGAGCGGATCGAGGTGCCCGAGGCCTGGCTGACGAAGGTTCTCACCAACCTCTGCCTGAACCAGCTGACTTCGGCACGAGCCCGGCGTGAGACCTACGTGGGCAGGTGGCTCCCCGAGCCGCTGCTGGGCGGGGACCCGATGCTCGGCCCGGCCGACACCGTCGAGCAGCGCGAGTCGGTGTCGTACGCCGTCCTCGTCCTGCTGGAGCGTCTCTCCCCCAACGAGCGGGCGGTGTACGTGCTGCGGGAGGCCTTCGACTACCCGCACCGGGAGATCGCCGACATGCTCGACATCACCGAGGCCGCCAGCCAGCAGATCTTCCACCGGGCCAAGAAGCACGTAGCCGACGGCAAGGCGCGCACCGAGATCGACGAGGCTGCCGCCCGCAGGATCGTCGAGGAATTCCTGGTCGCGGCGACGAGTGGCCGGACGGAACCCCTCGTGCGTCTCCTCACCCAGGACGCCGTCTCGGTCGGCGACGGCGGCGGGAAGGTCCCGGCCCGCGCGAAGGCGTTCGAGGGCGCGCTCGCGGTCGCCAAGTTCCTGCGTGGCCTGTTCAAGCCCAGCGACGCCAAGCGGGCCTACGTCGGCGGCGCGCCGGAGATCTATGCCGCGACTGCCAACGGCGAACCCGCCATCGTGGCGGTTGTCGACGGCCGGGTCGTCGGGATCACCTGCCTTGAGGTGACCGAGCAGGGGATCGTCGCGCTGCGCAGCCAGGTCAACCCCGACAAGCTGGTTCGCGCGAGCGAGCAGTGGGCGGCTGCAGACCACGGAAACCCGCTGTACATCCTCTGACTCGGGTGTGACGTGCTTCACATACGGATCCCGTCAGGAAACGTCGGGCTGTCCGGTTCAAGGGGCGAAGCCGCGCAGGCAAGCGGCGGAACCTCGCAGACAGGAGCAGGCCCATGCAGCACCGCATCGTCGTCCTCGGAGCCGGCTACACCGGAGCCGTCGCCGCCGGCCGCCTCGCCAAGCGGCTGCATCGCGGCGACGTCACGATCACCCTCGTCAACCCCGAACCCGACTTCGTCGAGCGCGTCCGGCTGCACCAGCTCGCGACCGGCGAGGACCTCAGGCCGCGGCCGTTCAGCGAGATGTTCGCAGGAACGGGCGTGGAGCTGAAGCTCGCGAGGGTCACTGCCGTGGACGTGGACCGCAAGACGGTGTCGATCACCGCCACCGACGGCCCCGGGCGGGAAGAGCTGGGCTACGACACCTTGGTCTACGCTCTTGGCAGCGGCTGGGATGATGGAGGCGTGCCCGGCGTCACCGAACACGCCCACGACGTCTCCGGCCGCGCCGGCGCACTGCGCCTGCGTGACCGCCTGGCCGCACTGGGCGCCGGGCAGCCCGTGGTCGTGGTCGGCGGCGGCCTGACCGGCCTGGAGGCCGCGACCGAGATCGCTGAAGCCCGTCCGGACCTCAGCGTCGCCCTGGCCGTCCGTGGCGCCCTCGGCGACTGGCTCTCACGCAAGGGGCGCGCCCACCTGCGCAAGGTGGTGGAGGGACTCGGCATCACGGTCCACGAGCACACGGCGGTCGCCCGTGTGGAGGTAGACGCCGTGACGACGGCCGACGGTCGGACGATCCCTGCCGAGGTCACGCTCTGGACCACCGGCTTCGCCGTCCACTCCCTCGCCCGGGCCACCACGCTGGAGGTCACCGACGGCGGCCGGATCGTGGTCGATGCCACGATGCGCTCGGCCTCGCACGAGGACGTGTACGCCGTGGGCGACGCGGCCATGGCGATCGGCCCGGGTGGCAAGCCCCTGCGGATGTCGTGCGCCTCGGGCGTCCCCATGGCCTGGCAAGCCGCCGACGCCATCGCCGCCCGCCTCACCGGCGTCGAGGTTCCCCACGTCTCCATCCGCTACTTCCAGCAGTGCATCTCCCTCGGCCGGAAGGACGGCCTGATCCAGTTCGTCACCGCCGACGACCGAGCGATCGAGCGTGCCCTGACGGGCCGTTGGGCCGCTCTCTACAAGGAACTGATCTGCAAGGGGGCGGCCTGGGGCGTCGCCCACCCGACCGTCGGCGTGCCCTCCCGGCACCGGCGGGTCATACGGCCACGGACCCCGATCGACGCATCGGCCCGGGCTGCTGCCTGATCCCGAGCCCGGTCAGGGACGACCACATGAGCCACAGCACCTGCCGAGAACCGCCAGGCTGATGTCGATCGTCGAAGCGTCACCGCTGAGCGGCGCCGTGGCTTGGATGTGGGATCGAGTCGAGGAGCGGGCTGGTGGTCCTCGTGCTGGTTCTCGGCTCTACAGCGGCGATCGATGGTGTGGTCCACCAGGGGACCGTATGGGTGGGCCGCGTACTCCGCGCGGGCTCGGCGATCCTCTTCGCCGAGAGCGGGGTGGACCGGGGCCGGTGCCGGGCCCGAGCACCCTGGTGGGTCGCGGGTGGGTCGCGGCTGGCTCATGGCCCTCTCCTCCGATGGCGGCGCTGGGCCTGACCGGTCTCGCACCGGCTGATCCGCTCTCCGGCGACGGTGCGGGACCACCGGGTGCGCATCGCGCCCAGGTGAGGTTGGCGGAGGTGCCGATCAGCGTGTGGGTCGTTCGCCGAGACCGATTCAACCTCCATGCGGCCGTTACGGAGCCGGTCAGCTGCGGCTGCAGACGGCTCGCTCCGTGCGGAGGCTGCGGAGGCTGAGGACCGGGCCCGACAGCGCCGCGCGCTGCGGGCCCGGGAGCACACCGCCTCCCGTATCCCTCGTGACGGCAGTCGCTCGAACGGGCACATCGTCCCGAACCCTTACAAGACATTCCCCCGCACCTACTCCGCCGGATGCATCACCGTCGCACGACATCGCCGCCACCGGCCCGTACGTGACGAGGTCGCGAAGAGCGTCACCGAGGTGGCCTGCTTTTCGCCGGTTCCTCCCTCTTTTCCCGGCATGGCGTACGTCTGGTAGACCGAGACGGACGACCCGCGATGCGACAGCGATCTCAACAGTGCATACAGCGGCGACGGTGTCTGCGTTCATCGCCTCCCCCGTGGCGGGACTCCTCGCTCGAACGCCATCCGAAGCAGAGACGAGTCCGAGCAGCGGCAGGCGCGCCACCTGCTCCCCCAGGTCGGTGGCACGTGGCCGCGGTCACGGGCCGCCGCCTTCGCCAGCACGCCGGTGCCAGTTCCAGTCGATGAGAGTGGTGCGCAACTGCCGGGCGGCGGCCGAGGGATGGCCGCCCGCGTCCCAGCTCAGTGTGACCGTGCGACGGCAGTCGGGGCTGTCGACGGGGATCCAGGCGACGGGGACATGCTCGCCCTTGTGGCGGGCGAACGACGGGACGAGACCGATGCCGAGTCCGGCGCCGATCAGATCCGCGATGGCGCTGTGTTCGTCGCTCTCACAGACGATCCGCGGAGCGAGGCCCTGGGCGGCGAAGAGCCGGTCGAGCAGCCGGCGCAGCCAATGTCCCTGGCGGGCGGTGATGAAGGGCTGGTCGGCGAGTTCGTGGATGCTCAGGGACGTGCGGCCCGCGAGCGGGTGATCGAGCGGCACAGCCACCCCCACCTCCTCGTCGAACAGTCGTACTGTCTCTACTTCCTCGGCGTGGATCGGCTGCGAGGCGACGCACAGGTCGACATGTTGGGCGCGTAGGAGACGTGCCATGTCTTCGGCCGGCGACCAGTGCAGTTCGAGCTCCACGGAGGGGTGGGCCCGCTTGTAGGCCGCCAGGGGGCCGGTGAGGGTGAGGAAGGTTTCCGACGCCAGCCTGACGCTGCCGGCGCCCTCGCTGACGGACTCGGCGACGGCGCGGCGTCCGGCCTCGAGCTCGCCGAGAGCGCGTTCGACGTGAGCCCGGAAGAGGTGGCCTGCGGCGTTCAGCCGTAGCCGACCGCTCCGATCGAAGAGCGGCGTCCCAAGGGCGTGCTCCAGCCGGGCGATGGTACGGCTCAGTGACGGCTGGGCGACATGTAGTTCGTCGGCTGCGCGGCTGAGGTGTTCCAGCCGCGCCACGACGAGGAACTGCCGGAGCGAGTTCAGGTCCATCATGCCTCCTGCGGCATAACACCATAACGATATTGATCTTAGACAGGATGCCCATGCCGTCATAGCGTCGAGGTGCTCGCACAGGGAGATCCAGTGAGGAGGGCCCCCGTGGCCAATGGCAGCCCCAGTTCGACATCCGCGTCCCGCGGCGCGAGGCTCGGCGCCGTGGCACTCGCCGCCGCCTTGCTCGGCGTCGGGTCGATGGACAGCGCCGACGCAGACACCGGCGAGAGGAGCCGATATGAAGTCCTCGAACTCAAGGTCGACAACGACCAGTACAAGGCCGTCGATCTCGGCCCCGAGGGGCCCAGCCTGGGCGACATGGACGTCTACTCCGGCACCGCCGTCGAGGACGGACGCAGGATCGGACACGGCGGCGGCTCATGTCAGGTCGTGCGCATCGAGGACGGAAAGCGCACCACGCAGTGCGTGATCACCATGGAACTCGAACGTGGCTCGCTGACGATGCAGTCGCTGTGGACCAGCGGATCCAGCACGCTCGACATGGCGATCACCGGCGGCACCGGCTACTACGACAACGCGCGGGGCACCGCCCGCTACTGGGACATCGCAACCCCGCAGGAACGGATGCGCGCCGAGATCCTGCGCTGACAACGACGGCCAGGGCAGGCCGCAGTGCGGTGGGCAGGCATCTGAGAGTGCAGGCGGCGGCCGTCGGTGTCGGGCTCGTAGGCGCGGGTCGGCGGGTGCAACGCGGCGGTCGGCGTCCAAGGGCGCTGCTCGGCGCGCAGGCAGACAGCAAGCGCCGACGAGGGAAGAGACCACGCATACGTGCCGTGCCGACTCCCGGCGTCACCAGTCGCTCGTTTCGACTCTGGCTGCCCTGACTTTGCAGACACGACCTAGGCCTCCTCCGCGGCGCGGCCCTCTCCCGCCATGAACCGCCAGGTGAGGGCGTGGCCCAGGATGATCAGGGTGATCAGCAGGACCGCCTCGGCCTGGATGGGGCGTAGCCGGACGTGGTCGGCGAGTTCGGGGGCCGCGCCGACGATCGCGATCAGCGCGTAGAGCAGTGTGGCGCCGGCCTGTTCCCAGGCGACGAAGTCGTCGCCGCGGGTGCGGGCCAGCAGCCGCAGGGTGCACCAGCATCCGACCACTGCCAGGACGATGAAGGCACCCCGCCAGATCCGTGGCTGCTCGGCACCGCCGACCTGGGCGAACAGGCCCATCACGGCAGGCAGCAGGAAGGACAGGTACACGCCGCCGGCGACGCGGCGTTTCGCGGGGTCGCTCAGCCAGTCGGTATGGCTCTGGACCACGTTCCACCACAAGCCGACCAAGGTGAAGCAGGTCGCGGAGAAGAGGGCGTAGAAGGTGGTGATGTCCATGAACGACGAGACTCGCAGCGCTCGCGGCCTCGACGTGGGCCCCACGCCCAGCGCCCGCCCGGACCCGCCAGTACGGACTAGCGCCGGCACCCGGGGCCGCACCGCGCCGAGTGGGATCACCGGCTTGGCAACGCCCCGCACGACCGGCGCGGGCAGCAACGTTCGTCCTGGCTGCCGCCGGCCCGCGCACCAGCCGGGTCCCCCGGCGGCGCCCTCTCCGGCCGCACCTCCCTTTTCCTGGCCCTGCCGCCGCACTTCGCTGCTACAAGCAACTCGCCCGCCTGCCCGGACGCGGTCTTTTGCGGTGCGCAGCAGGCTTCAGGACGTGCAGCAGCGACTACGGGTGCGCTGGGGCGTGTTACGGGTGTGCTTGCCGGCTCGCGCTGCGCTTCGCGCCTGCGGCCAGCGGCGCGGACAACGGCGCCTTGAGCGCGAAAAACCCCTGGTCGCGCTTCTGCCGGGGGTTTCTGACGGGAGTCTTGACTCCTTCGTGTAGACCGCGAGCAAACCCATTGCCGTCACTGTTCGCTGTCAAGTGCACTCGGAGCATCACTCCTTCCGATTGCTCCCGCGGAGGATTCCTGTGCTCGACAGCAAGCGTGCCCGCATCGCTGCACGGACGGCTGCTGCCTTCAGTCTCGTGGCCGGTACGACAGCCATCGCGGTGGCCGACGTGTCGGACAAGGCCGCCGACCCGTACGCGCAGGCCGCCGTGCAGGTCAACGCCAACGGCAGCGTCGGCCGGGCGAAGGCATCGCCAAGGTGGAGAAGAAGGCGACGGGAGCGTACTGCATCCAGTTCTCCGACCCCGACATCAACGTCTCCAAGATCACACCGGTCGCCTCCCCGGTCGCCGGCGCAGCCTGGAAGACCGACGTCTACCCGTCCGCCAGGCCGGAGAGCGACTGCGGTAACAGGACCGACAGCCTCTACGGATCACGGTGGCCGAAGGCCGGCTCGCACCTCGCCATCTCGGCGAACTCATCCAGCCGTCTCCCGCGCCGGTACGGATCCGGCCCCGGTCGGGCGACAGGCCGTTCTCGGCGGGCCGCGCCACTTCGCGCTGCCCTGCAGAAGGGTTTTGGCTGGCCGGCGCCCGTGCCACCGACCATTTACATGTCCGTGGGTGCAACGGCCTACTGCCCTCGCCGCCGCTCCGGCCGAGGTCTCCAAGGGACGCACCGCACCGTCAAGCATTCTCGCCGAAGCCCTGCAAAAGCCAATTTCAAGCACGCCCAGGGCGCGGCCTGGCCCTCTGCCGGGAGAGCTGCAAGCAACCCTCGCCCGCCACGCATGCCCGACTGAGACGGACGGGGCCGTCGGGCCGGGCTACAGCGGCTGGCGCCCGCACAGGGCGTCGCCGGGGTCGTCGGCCAGGGCGAGACGGGCTGTGATGCGCTTGCCGACCGGCTCGCGCTGCGCCTCGAAGCCCTGGGAGACGGCCATCACGATCTCCAGACCGTGCTGTCCGACCCGGCCGGCGTCCGCGGCCCGGGCAACGGGCAGCACCGGGTCGGAGTCCCACACCGCGACCTCCACCACTCCCCCGGTGACACGCAGATCCAGCAGCACCGGACCGGGGGCGTACTTGCGGGCGTTGGTGACCAGCTCACTGACCACCAACTGGGTGAGGTCGAGGGCACGCTGCGAAACCGGAATGCCGTGCTCGCCCTGGACCCGGGTAAGAAAAGCGGCGGCGATGTGGCGGGCCCGGGCAATGTCCTCGCCGTCCCCGACCAGGGCAGCACTGGCCTGTATGACCGGCCTGCCCGGCGCTGCGCCGCCTGCTGGCGCCGACTCTGGTTCCATCACGACCGTCATCCGCTCTCCGTCCGCAAAATCTCCGCGCGGCTACCCGCGCGACTGCGGATCACGCCATGCCCTTTGTTTCGGATCGGCCACAGATCGGCGCCGCTCGTCCCCTGCCGGGCGGCGCTGCGCGCCAGGCGCTGAGTGTGCCAGGATCACCGGCATGTCCACGGGAAAAATGACCGGCACCGAACACGCTGGGCAGACCGTTCAGCTGTCGGTCGTGACCAGCGCCACCGACGGCATCCGCGTACTCTCCCTCGCCGGAGAGATCGACCACCACACCGGCGACACACTCCGCCAAGCCCTGGACGCCTCCGACAGTCCCCGCCCCTGCGTCGTGGTCGACATGCGCCAGGTCACGTTCATGGACTCCAGCGGCATCAACATCTTCCTCGCCGCCCACCGCGCCTTGAGCGAGGCCGGCGGCTGGCTGCGCCTGGCCGATGTCGGCGACTCCGTCATGCGCACCATCAGCCTCGTCGGCGTCGACACCGTCATCGACTGCCGCGAAACCCTCCGCCAAGCCCTCACCAACTGACCGACGACCGGCCCTCGACAGCAACCAAGCGCCGGCCAGCCGCGGCCGCTGCGGGCGAGGTCTCCGAGACGGGCACCGCCACCGATCATCTGTGGGCGGCAGGAGCCGCCGCAGCATCGATCTACGTGTGGCTCTGGGTGATCCCGTGGCAGTGGCGGGTGGAGAACGCGGGGTACGAGGTGGGGCGGTGTACGTCACCGCCGTTGGCGTCGTTCTGCTCTACGCGACCGCCTGGCTGGCGAGGGCACTCGCCTGCGTCGACACCCGCCCCGCGAACGCGCTGCTCGGGCCGAGCCGCGAGGAGGAACTGACCCGACGGGTAGCGGACCTCGCCGAGAGCCGCGCCGGCGTGGTCGACGCCGAGCGGCGGCGGATCGAGCGCGACCTGCACGACGGCGCACAGCAGCGCCTGGTGGCACTCGCCATCAATCTCGGCCTCGCCAAGGCCACCCTCGGCGACCTGCCGGAGGAAGCCCGCAAGGTGATCGACGAGGCACATCGCGAAGCGAAGGTGGCCCTCCCCGAGCTGAACGACCTCGTGCGTGGCCTGCATCCCGCGGTCTTGGAAGACCGCGGGCTCGACGCCGCCCTCTTCGGCGTCGCCACCGCCTGCCCATACCGGTGCGGCTGTCGGTGAACCTGCGGCGGCGCCCGTCGCCCACCGTCGAGGCGATTGCGTATTTCCTGGTCTCCGCGACCCTGACAAACGTGGTCAAGCACGCCCGGGCATACACGGCCGACGTGACCGTCGAACAGACAATGGGGACGCTGTTGATCGCCATCACGGACGACGGCGTGGGAGCAGCCCCCTCGGGGCCCGACCACTGTCACCGCGAGGGTCCGCGAACTGGTCAGCTCTGGGAGGCATGTTCAGCAAGGTGACGAAGGGATACAACGCCGTCCCCGTCTCCTCTCTCCACTGCGAACCCGCGAATGCTGAGCGACTGGGACAGAAATGTCCAGCGCGAGATGGCGCACTACTCACTGCTGGTCCACCTGTACGAGAGGTCCGGGGACTTCCTGCGGGGTACGACTCCCCAAGAGGTCGGATTCCCCTACCCTGCTCGTGACACCATCTCGGCCTTGCTCGCATCCGGCGACCCGATGCGTTCAGGCCGCCTGGAACCTGACGAACCGGTCCCCGGGCAGTCGGCCGCGCCTGACCTCGCGCTATGAGGCCGACGGTGTCTCGCTCACCTGTCGACAGGCCGACCCGCCACGCTGTCTTGAGCTGTAGGGGTCTCAGAGAACACCGCGCAGGTCGACTACCGACCGGTCCTCTGTCAAGTAAGTGCGATAACGGCCCTCAGCGAACATCTCCCGCAGAAACATTCCGGGGAAGTCCAAGACCTCGTCTCGATCGGCCAGCGCGATCCGGACTCGATAGCGGCTGTCGCCATCGAGGACCAGCACATCACACCAGTCCGGCTCCGGCGCCTCGAGGCCGACCAGTGTGATGCCGTCCTCGGCCATCTGACCGACCCAAGCCGCCAGGTCCTCCAGCAGCCAAGCCATGTTCATCCAGGAGGGCGCGTCGGCGGCCGGCTGCCAGTCGTATGTGCGACGCGCCTCTCGCCCGGTGGCGGGCGGCTCACCCTCGAAGTAGACGGGCGGTGCCGACAAGCCGCTGATCTCAGTGAACGCAATGGTGCGGGACCGGAGCGTGAGCGCGGTGACGCGGAAGCGGTCGCTGCCGAGGTCGAAGGCGACTTCTGACGCATGGGTGAGAAACTCACTGTCCGGATCGGTCACGAATTCCCCTTCCTGGGGGGCGGAGCGCCGCCGCCGGCCGACTGGCGGGCCGGAGGCGGCCGAGCTGCTGGCTGGAAGGCCTTACCGCAGTCGGGAGTAGGACCCGACGTAGCGGTACCGGTCCTCAGCGGTGGACGCCGGAATGGTCCACTTGAGGGGACTGTACGCGGCAGACAGCTTCTCGTTGCCGGAAGCAGTTCGTGTGGCTGTCAGGGCCGCGCTGGACATTGAGTTCACCAGGGGCTCGTAGGAGCCCAGGTACGCCTCGGTGCCATCCGAGGTGTCGCCCCAGGCCGCGGGAGCACTCGGATCCACCGGCGTGTTCTCGTCCACGGCGTCGGCCTCGTCCACGACCTCGCCCTCGGGAGCCTCACTGTTGTCGGGAGCATCCTCCTCCACGATGGTTCCCTCGTCGTCGGCGGCGAGGGACCTGTTCTCCTTGGCCAGGGCCGTACTGACCCAGTTCGGGCACCGGACGACGCCCACGCAGTACATGGTGATCACGCCCTTGTCCTGGCCGTCACGCTGCACCTTCTCGTTGACCGAGAGGATCATCTTGTACTGCTTGACGAGAGTGCACACGCCGTTCCGGCACCGGTACTTACCCGCGTATCCGGTCATGTGATACGTCGTCGTGTTCCCGACGCGGTCGCGGTTCGGGGACTTCGCGATGTACTCGACCGCGGAGTATTTCGTGATGTTGTGCTTCTTCTTGACCTTGTTCCAGCCGAAGCCCTTGTCTCGTGCGCGGTCGTAGTAGCCAACGCGCAACGAAGCCTTGCCGGGGCCCGAGTAGTCGAGGTGCTTGAGAATCTTGTATGCCGGGTTGGCTGCGGCCGGTCCGGCTTCACTGCTGGTCGTGGCAGCTGCCGGAACGGCGAGGGCGCCGAGCACGGCCGCGGTTGCCGCCGCACCCATGGCGATTTTGACTCGTCTCACTCTGATCTTCCCCCTTACAGGTCTGTGCCGGACATAGAAGATCGGCACGAGGGGGGACACTAAGCAGAACGCGATCAAGGAGCAAAGATTTTTTGTAGAATGGCGGCCATTTCAAGACATCACCCACATCGTGATAATTCGGACGCCTGGGTCTTGGTGGGTCCCGGAAACGCGCCGGGTGAGCGCCGGGTTCCACGACTCCGAGCGCTTCTCGAGGCGCAGGATGCGGCGGTGGCCGGTGATGACCAACTGCGTAGCGGCGATGAGTCGACAAGCCGTTGAGCCTGGGGCGCATAGTGCGGGGCGGTGCACGGAGAAGTTGTTGCGCCCCTTCGACGGCCCCGAGACGGCCCGGATGGGTCATGAGCGGTCGACCACAGCAACCCCAGCCGAGAGCATCTGTGCGATCACCAGGTCCGCCACCTCGTCCTCACAGATCACCTGCGCCATCGGCGGATCGCCTCTCATGATCGGTAGATAGGCGTCGCCGATCAGATGGACCTCCCCAGCACCCAGGGGTCGCTCGAAGCGGACACGCCGGCGTGCACCACCGGGCGAGCGGGCGCTGCTCCCCCGGCGGACTCACCGATCGTTACGGAACGCCGTCCTGCAGAGACGCTGGCAGCCCCAGGGAACCATCCCTTCAGCCACGGGCTCTGGGGGACGACGGCGTATGGCACGAGGCCTTGTTCTTCCCAGCCGACGGGAGCGAAGTCTTCGGCCTCTGGCGGCTGCGCTCGCACGGGCTGAGCCTGCAGGATCCTTCGACGTCACGGATGAGGACCTGCGGTCCGCAGGGAGGCTGCAGGCCGGTTCGAGAAAGCTCTGGCGGAAATCAGCGCTTCCTTCATCACAGGTGCGAAGCCGTTTGAACTGGTGCAGCCAGGCCACGAATAACCCGCATTTCGCCCGGCGGCACCTCTTGTCGGCCTGCAGGCAACGCATCCGGGAGCCGGGACGGACCCTGTCCTGTCGGTACCGCTCATGCGTCAGGGCACAGGATGAACAGTGGGAAGGCGCGCCGGCTGGGTTGATCACCGATCTCCTTCAGCGCTGCGCGGATCTCATGCAGGTGGCCGGTGGTCAGCTGCAGTGGGGGCTCGTCGGGCTGATAGAGGGTACGGATCGGGTAGTCCACGCCCGGCTGCCGGGTCATCTCGATATGGCAGCCGAGTACGTGGGTGACATTCCGTTGGTCACAGAAGTCGATCAAGCGATCGATCGTCCGGCTGAATGCCTGCCAGTCCTTGATGTACAGGCGGCCGGGGTAGACCGTGTCACCGGTGAGGAGGAACCCGGTCCACGCGTCGTAGAACGTGACGGCCGCTTCGTGGTGGCCCGGGGTGGCCAGGCATTCCAGCACCCGGCCCCCGAGGTCGACCTGCGCCACGGCATCGGGATGATCGGCAAATCCGAAGTACGGCCAGGCGCTGGTCAGCTCCGCGCCGATCACCGTGGTGTCGGGACGATCAGTGAATTGGCCATCGCCGGCGACGTGGTCGCCATGCGGATGGGTGTGCAGCACCAGCAACTGGTACCCGTGTCGGGGGTAGCGATCGAGCCAGGACTCCATGAGCTCATCGACCACCTGGCGAAGTGGGAAGAACTCGGCGGATGCGGTCGCTCCTGTGTCGATCAGCACCGCCCGCTCGTTACCGAAGAGCAGAAACAGGAACGGCGCCTCGTAGTCAATCGCCATGTTCTGCCGCAGAATGAACGTGTGCTCGTCGTAGGTGTGGACCTGGATGTCCGGGTCAGTGTTGTGCTTGGCCGAGGGCGAGCCATGGATCCACCGGACATCCAGTCCACGAGGGCTGGGGGTCGATCGGGTAAAGTCGATCAGAGAAGTGCGGGCACCCATGACGTCTCCTTGAGTGCGTCGTCTTGGCGGGCCGGGTACGGCGCACATCTCGTCCGGGGCAGGCACGTACGAGCCTCCAAGGCGACGCTAACAGGCGGAGCTGGTGGTCGTGAAGGCGGGCGTGTGGGACTCGAACACCATGGCTCGGGAGCCCCCGTCGCTCTGCACCCGGGCTCTGTGCTCTCACCCAGTTTTGGGTGTCCGGCGTTGTCTGTTCCGTGCACCCGGGTGGGCGATGAGCAAGACGCCGGACTTCTTCGTTGACCTGCGGCGGGTGGGCGCGCTCAAACGGGAGCGTCTTGGCGGTCGGCCGTCGGACGCCGCACTGTCCAACGCCCTACGACCACCGGTATCGGGGGATCCGATCGGGCGCGTGGTCGCCGGAGGACAGATTTCCGCAGCAGCTCAAGTCACCATGGCCAGTTGGCTGCCCATCGCAATCTGGAGAACTTCCGTCTGATCACCTTGCGCGGTGCCTTCCGGCACACCGTCTGGGCGGGTCTTTTCGCACCGAAGAACACGTGCATCGACGAGGCCGTCTACCACTACCTCACCACCGGTCTCCTACCCTGCCGCGACGCACCTGCCAGAACTGATCTAGTGACCTGAGTCGGAGATTTTCGGGTAGTTCTCGCGAGCTGCCCGAAGTGCCGAAGACCGGATTCCAGCAGGCCGGGCCTAACCTGGCGGCCGCACGGCTTCCGGCTGACGGCCGCCGATCTGACGAAGAATCTCTAACTCAGGTCACTAGGTCGTGTTCGGAAGTAGGCGGAGCCATTCGTCTATGGCGGTGACGTGGACGGTGGCCACGTAGTGGACGGCAAGCGCATCGAGCCGGGTGGCTGCCGCCCGGTGGCGTTCGAGGCGGTTGATACCGCACTCCACGGCATGGCGGCCGCGGTAGTCGATCGGGGCGAAGGCGGGCGGGCGGGCGCCACGGCTGCCGCGCCTTCGCCGGTGACCGGCCTGGTCGGCAGGCTCGGGAATCCTGCCAGTCGACCAGCCCCGCCGCATCGGCCGGGTGAGGGCGGCGGGGCGGTGCCGGAGGCGAGGCCAATGCGTAATCGGTGGTAGTTGCGGGGTCGGTCCGCTCCGTGTGGGATGCGCCGGTCGGCATCGAGGGCGGTGAGGGCGTCCGTGCGGGTACTGGTCAGCTCGTACGTGGAGGCGAGGTGGCGTTGCACGGCGAGCCGGGCTCTGACGGGGGCGGGGCGGGGGGTGGCCGCGGGCGCTGTGGTAGTCGGACGCGGCGGCTAGGTGGGCGCGCCAGGCGGGTGCTTGTCTCAGATCATGCCCAGGGCGTCGAGTCCGGCGGTCCGATCCGCGGCGAGCCGGCCGACGGTGCGGGCGTCGCACATGGTGATGGTGAAGGCCCAGCCGGTAGCCGGCGAGGTGGTCGTGTTGCATCGCGGCTTGCGGCCGCAGCGCTTGCGTTTCCGCGTCCGGGAACGGGCAGCGGGGCCGGGCAGGATGGTCCTGTCCGGCCCCGCTGTCGTCGCGTCGGGATGCCGACGTGGTTGCCATGGTGCCGGATGTCGGTCAGGTGGATCCACGGATACACCTGTGCCATGAGAATCCTATTTGCGTTTTGTGCGCCCTATCACGGCTGCGACTGCGAGGACGACTACGATGACGACCACCAGAACTGAGATCGGCGTTCCGGACGGCCATCCCTTGTAGGCCATTGTCACGTGGTTCATTTCACCTCACGAGGTGGCTCGATCATAGATTTCCTGGGTTGCGTTTCCCGCGGCCGTCCCACCGAACGCGCACACAGGGGCCGCGGTACCGCCGGTGATGTATAGGCAGCCCGCCGTGAAGCCTTTGTCCGCGGCGAATGAAAGTGCCGTACCAGCCGCCTCCTTCCACTGTCCCTGGGAGACCTGACTGGCGATCTGCCCGATGCTGACGACGTCGGACGCAAAGCCGACCTTCTTGGACGCAGACTCCGCGAAACTCATGAACGAGGTTCCGGTGGGGTCGATGCGGTTGACGGGGTCGCCGGCAGCGTAGAGGTAGGGGTTTTGTTCTCGGCCGGAGGGGTCGGGCTGCGTGAAGCGGCCTATGTTGGGGTCGTAGTATCGGGCCTGCAGGTGGTAGAGGCCCGTGGGATCCTGGTAGTTGCCGGCGAAACGGTAGGGCTGGGCGACCGGTTCGGTGGACTGGGCCAGGATGCGCACGCCCCGGGGGCTGTAGGCGTAGCTGTCGACCTTGTTGCCGTCGATGTCCGCGAGGGCGATCACCGAGCCGAGCGCGTCGGTGAGGTAGTAGTAGGTCTTGCCCCCGGTCGTCATGGAATTGAGGGTGCCCCCGGGTTCCCGGTTGAAGCCCATGTCCGTGCCGGCCGTCGTCTTGGCGGACAGGCCGAGCGGGCCGTTGTGGAAGTAGGTGTCGCCGAGTCTGATCCGCTCGCTCTGGTCAGTGGAACCGTACTGTCCCGCGTAGGTCTTGCCGTTCACGGCGATGGACGACATCTGGGAGTGGTCGGTCCACTGCTCGCCGGTGCGCAGGTAGTCGTCGGTGGAGGCACCGGCGGTTTCGTTGCCAATCTTGTCGTAGGACCAGGCGCCGCTGGTGCTGGACTTGGAGGTCAGTTCCTGGGCGTCGTTGTAGGTGTAGGTGGTGCCGCGCGGGCAGCCTTGGTCTGCTCCCTGGGAGGTGAGGTTTCCGGCCAGGTCGTAGCAGTACTGCCAGGAGTCGGTGATGCTGCCGGCCTTCTCCTCCTTGGCGTAGGAGAAGCGGCCCGCACCGTCGTAGGAGTACGTGCGCTTCAGCCCGCTCACATTGTCCGTGCTGGTGCGGATTTTGCTGCCGTCACTCTTGCCGTCGGAGCCGTAGTTGTAGGTGTAGTCCAGGTCGACCAGGGTGCCCTGGGCGGAGGTCACCTTGATGTTCTTCGGGCGGCTGGAGGCGTCGGCGTCGACCTTCTGGACCGTCCCGCCGGGGTAGGTGGTCGTGGTGCGCACGTCGTTCTTGTCGTACGCGTACGTCGTCACGCGGCCCTGCGGATCTTTGAGCTCCCTGAGCTTGTTGACCTCGTTCCAGGCGTAGTCGACCTTGCCGGCCGGGTCCTGGTAGTAGTCCACGTTGCCGGCCGGGGTGTAGGCCAGCAGCGTCTGGGAGGTGTCCTGGAGCGTGCGGACGGTTTCCCGCTGGAGCGGGTCGAACTGGTACTTCACCGTTCCGGTGCCGTCCGAGCGCTGGACCAGGTTGCCGTCGCCGTCGTACCAGTACTCGACCTTCACCGTGTTCGGTGAGGTGACGGTGCGGATGCGGTCAAGGTTGTCATACGTGTAGGTGACGGTCACGCCGCGGACGTCGGTGACGGACTTGGTGCGGCCGAGGTCGTCGTAGGTGTACGTCGTCTTGTCCAGCGGCGCCGGAGGCGTGACCGTGTCCAGGTTGCCCTTGGCGTCGTAGTGGAAGTCGGTGGTGACCGTCTTCGAGGCGGTCATCTTCGTCTTGGCCTTGCAGCGCTGGCCCTCGAAGCCGCCGCAGGTGGGCGTTGCGGGGTTGTAGTCGTAGGAGACGTTGCCACCGCCGCTTCCCGTCTGTGCGACGGAAGTGGTGTTGCCCACCGCGTCGTACGTGAACTGGGTCTTCTCGCCGTCGGGGTTGGTGGAGTCCGAGGGGACGTCTCCGCCGGCGATGGACTGCCAGTGGTTGACGGTGGTGCCGCCCGTGGGTGCCTTCACGGTCTCCAGGTTGTTGCGGTCGTCGAACCCGTAGTCGGTGGTGTTGCCGGGGGTGGTGCCCGAGCCCATCGCGTCGGTGGCGGTGTCGATGTTGTGGTTGGCGTCGAACTTTGTCGAACGGTGGTGTTGGAGCGCGTCGGTGACGTCGGTGACTTGCCCGTCACCGTCGTGCTCGTACGTGGTGGCGTGCGTCTCCGGGTCCGTGGCGGTGGTGGTGCCGGCCGCGGTCGGGGAGTCGGCGCTGTAGCCGTAGGTCCAGGTCGGGCCGGTGCTGCCGGAGGCATTGAAGCCGGTGGCGCGGAGCATGGAGGTGACGCGGTTGGTGTCGTCGTAGGTGAAGACCGTCACCCGGCCCTCGGCGGTGGTGATCTTGTTGATCCGGCCCGAGGTGTCGTAGCCGAACGCCACCGTCTTGCCCTCGGTGTCGGTCGTCGCCGACAGGTTGCCGGCCGCGTCGAGGTTGTAGACGGCGGTGCGGCCCGTGTTGTCCTTGGCCTGCCACTGCGACGGGTAGGTCTTGTAGAGGTCGATCCAGCGGCCGGAGCGGGTGTCGGTGAGCTTGAAGCCCTTGTTCTCACCGTTCTCGTCGTGCTGGTCGACGGTGATCGTGCCGTGGTTGCGGTCGGTGACCTTGGTCAGGCAGCCGTTCGCGTTGTACGTCTCCTTCACGCCCGACTTCCACTTCGTCAGCGTGTAGGTGCCGTCGGAGTTCTTCTTCAGATCCTCCGAGTAGCCCTTCGGGGTGGCGAACGAGCCGTCGCTGTTCTTCTTGAAGCGGACCGTTGCGCCCGAGGCGTCGTAGAAGATCACCTCGGTGGAGGAGACCGACAGGTAGCGCTCGTACTGCTGCCACCAGCGCTGCGAAACCCTGCCCCAGGGCGCGTCCAGCGAGTTGTACGTCCGGGCCAGTCGCAGGCGCTGGCCCACGCCGGCGATGTCGAAGTCCGTCGCCGTCAGCATCAGGTTGCCGGTCGAGTAGTCGATCTTCGCCGTCAGCGCGTCCGTGATCGCGAAGGTCGTGTAACGGTGCCACGGCACATCACCCTGGCCCTCCGGCACCAGGTTCAGCACCGACGCGGCCGACGCCGGATCGGCCGGCTTCGACTTCCTGGCGGACGCGCCGGACGCGGGGCCCTTGGCGTGGGCTCGCTGCTCACGCAGCCAAGGCAGGTACACGTCGTCTGTCGGGTTCTTCGACGGCTGCGACTTCACCGGACGGTTCGTGCCGACCTTCACCGGCGGCATCGTGAAGTCGGGGCCGTTCTTGCCCCAGACCGAGACGAGCTTCGGCGCCGCGAAGGCGGGCTGGGCGCCGACTGGCAGAGCCGCTGCGGCCACGGCCGCGGAGGCCACAACAGCCAGCGCGGACAGACGTATCGATCTCTTGCGGGCGCGCCGAGACGGCATGCCCGAAGCACGCGAGTGCATGGATGGATCCCCCATGAGAGGCCAATGAACCCGGCTACCCCGTTGGTCACCGAGCCCACACAACCTGTCACGGGATTCGCACAAGGTCGCGGACGTGCCCTCGAAATCACGCCTCATGCGAGCGGGAATCAGCCCCTCCACATGAGATGAACGAAGGGTGCATGCGGTCGACTACCTGGTCGTAACGGCCGCCTTCATCCCAGGTATTGGAACGCGCATGCGGTGCAACTGGCTGAAGACAATCGCTGATGCTGCACTGATACGAGACGCTGTCGCGTGCCTTCGGACCTGCACAGGAAGCAACCGTCCAGTCCCCCCTCGGAGCACACCCCCGTGCGCCCCTCGCGGGACGGCAACCGCACGACGGGCCAGAGCCGCTTCCGCTCCCAACAGGCCCACGCGGCGGCGTCGAACGAGCCGGAGCCCTCCGCAAGCACCGCAAGAATCCGCTCGCGGGCGGCGAGAACCTCAGGGTCCGTTCCAAGACGAGACTCTGCCCGGCAGCGGGACCTGGATCGTTCGTTCCGGAAGCTCGACTCTCCGCGACCTCGCCGAAATGTGAATCTCGCCGCTCCCGGCGGACGAGCACAGGACACGCACGGTCCAGGCCGGGCAGCACCCGGAATCGTCGCGCGGCGCACCACGACGGCGGCCCATGCCTCGATTGCACGTGCCACGCCGTCGCTGTCCTGCGGATAAGAAGGACGGCGTGCCCCGCCTGGAAGGGCCCCCGACGCCAACCCACGCCCCTCCCCCGGTCACCGAACCGGACCGTCCACGCTGGGCGCGGTCTGCCGCTGTGTTGATGGTGCCCCGGCCGGGTAGCAGAAGCGGGGCCCAGTGGTGCGCTTCGTCGGCACGCGCGACTAGCTGCACGGCCACCTGGCTCACCGGCCAGCGCGCTCTCCCCCGGTCAGGGTCGGGCCGGCTGCCCCTCCCGTGGGCCCCGCCGGCACCTCCCTACCGATCCTTCTCGAAGTCGCGGTCCGGGCGTCGTGGTCGGCGCGCGCTGCTCGGTGGCTGCTCCGCTCTGGCCACGGAAGGCACGCAGTAGTGACGAGCACATCTCGGGCCACCTATGGGTTCAGTCCTGCCGCGGCCGCCGTCTCCGCACAGTCCATGTGTCTGCCCCTGCCAGGTGTCCAGCACGGTGTGTCCTCACCGGTCGGCGGCTTGTCCGAGGCGAACCACGGCCGGAGACGTCATGCGGAGGTTACTGCGAGAGCAGAAGCGGCTCATCGTGCACCTCTTGGCGTATCTGCACAGTGCTGCTGGCAGCCAGCAGGAAACGGCCCTTGCTCTCCAGGAAGCGGGCTGCCACCGGGGTGCCGGGCTGCTCGGCGAAACTGCGCAGCGGCCCCAGTTCCTTGCGCAGCGGCTCACGCAGCCACAGCTCGAAGGCGGACGTGCCGCGTACCAGCGCGAAGTAGCGGCCGCTGCGGTCGAACTGGATGTGCATTGCGTCATCGGCCGTCTTGACGGTTGAGGTGGTACGTCCCGTGGCGAGGTCGACGATCCGCACGATCGGATCCCCCAAGGTGAGCACAGCCACTCGGTTCGCCGCCGGGTAGGGGCTGACGGTCGTCTTGGTGGCGAGGCGCGCAGGTTGTTTCCCGGTGTGCACGTCCCACTGCTGAATCGTGGTGCCCGAGACCGCTACGAGGTGGCCGCCCCAATCAAAGAAGTAGTCGAAGTCCTTATCCTCGGGGCCCCCTTCGGCAGCCTGACTGGGGAGATCCGTACCACCTCACGCAGGGTCGCGGTCTCGCGGACGGAGACAGTCTTCGTCAGCTGGGACGCAAGCAAGACGGTATTCTGCACGCCGGCCTCCCGTAGGAGGAACTGCGCGCCTTCCACGAGCGGCACGGCATCGCCACGGTGGCGTGGAGCCCGCTCGCCCAGGGAGCCCTCCTCGGCGACCAGGCGGTGGCGGACGTCGTCGAGAAGTATCACCTGAGTCCCGCAGGTCGTCCTGCTCTGGCACCTGATCGGTGACATCGTTATCCCGAAGTCGGTGACGCCCGACCCCGGACCGCGACACGCTCAACTGAGCGCCGTAGCCCCCGTCCCGTATCCGTTCGAGGAGGTTTCCCGTGCAGATCGACCTGACCGGCCGGACCGCGTTGGTCACCGGCTCCACCCAGGGCATCGGCCAGGCCATCGCCGTCGGCCTCGCCCGCGCCGGCGCGCGGGTGGTCGTCAACGGCCGTCGCAACGAGACGGTTGAGAAAGCCGTGCAAGAGGTCCGTGCCGAGGCCGGCGCGGCGGAGGTCGTGGGCGCGGCCGGCGATCTGGCGACGGCGGAGGGCGCCCGGGCCGTTCTCGACGCCGTCCCTGCGGTCGACATCCTCGTCAACAACCTCGGGATCTTCGGCGCCGCTCCGCCGCTGGAGATCGAGGACGCCGAGTGGGTCCGCTATTTCGAGGTCAACGTGCTGTCCGCGGTACGGCTGATCCGTGCCTGCCTGCCCGGCATGCGGGAGCGGGGATGGGGCCGCATCCTGAACATCGCGAGCGACTCCGCCGTGGTGATCCCCGCCGAGATGATCCACTACGGCATGACGAAGACGTCCCTGCTGGCGGTCAGCCGCGGATTCGCCAAGGAGGCCGCCGGCAGCGGCGTCACGGTCAACTCCGTGATCGCCGGGCCCACGCACACCGGCGGCGTCGAGGAGTTCGTCCGGCAACTCGTCGGAGACGAGCTGAGCTGGGACGAGGCGCAGAGGGAGTTCATGGTCAAGTACCGGCCGCAGTCCCTGATCCAACGGCTCATCGAACCTGAGGAGATCGCCAACATGGTCGTCTACCTCAGCTCGCCCCACGCCTCCGCAACCACGGGGGGAGCGCTACGGGTCGACGGCGGCTACGTGGACTCGATCCTGCCCTGACCCCGTCCATATCCAGGGCGGCCGCCCCGGTGGCCCTACCGGGGCCCGACGCCGGCACGCGCGGTCTCGTCGACGTGGAACGTGCAGGCGTCTGTTGGAGCAGCTCGCCACGCCACCTCTTTACCCCGCTGCCGAAAGCGTCGGTATTCCGCAGGGGGACACCACGGTGCCGCAGCCCGCTACGGCGTCCGCAGCAGCAGCGGCATCGACGACCATGGCGAGCCCTCCGACGCCGTCAAGAGGCGTGGCACCTGACGTTCCGGCGAGGCGTCCCCCTCCGCTCCCCCGACGGCAGTTCGGGCACCGGCCGCCGTGTCGCGTCCGCGTGCCGAGCGGGCGTCGCGCGGCTCGCGCCGTACGGGTGTGAAGGTCGCCCCGGTGAACACCCCCGCGCGCGGCGGGGTGGAGGCGCACGGTCCGCTGCTCGTTCTCGACGCGAACGCCAACCGGCATGTGACCGGCCATGGCGTCGGCGGTCTGATCCAGGACGGGGTCCCGTCACACGCGCCCGTCAGCAGCCATCCAGCCAGAAGGAACCGCCGACTCTCCACGCCTCTCATCCGCTCGACTTCCCACGACGCCGACAGGTCCGGCTGGGTCACTTTGCGGTGTCCCGAACGCCGCAGGGGACCCAGGCGTACACCGACTTCCGTCTCGCCGGCACTGCAGCGGACGGCACGCCGACCGGCGGACGAAGGGGGGCCGGTCAAGACGGCCGAGGCACTCTTGGCCTGCTCCGGCTGACATCCCAGTTGGACGCGGCGACCGCCTGCGCGAATCCGCTGGTGATCAACCCGGCAGCCTTGGCTTACTGCGCGGGGCTCTCGGTTCTTGTCCGGGTCAGCCAACCGATCTCCTGCGGATCCAGCCCGGTGAGCTGGACGATACGGGGTGCAGGGATACCGGCTTTCAACGCCCGGTGAATGAGGGCTTCCCAGCCCTGGGTCGTGTCCCGGAAGTCCAGGAGCTGCCGTTCCATGTCGGTGATGGACGCAGGCGCGCACTCCTGCTGTACGCGCACCGCCTCCTCTTCATTTAGGGGTACGGGCAGCCGTTCCGCGTCCTCCGGGATGAGCATCTCCGCGCCGGCCGGCAGGATTCTGACCTGATCCGAGGAGGCCTGCACACCGTGGGCGGAGAGCCAGCCGTGAACGGCCGGAGTTTCCGCGCAGTCCAGGGGACTGACCGCGGCCATCGCCGCCCCCAGCAGCGGGTGGCGGTCAGGGAGGAGAAACAGGTAAGCGTCATCGGCCATCGCGCAGCAATGCCTTCCTGATCGCAACAGGGGGAGTACTGATGTTATTGGCACCACTCCCCCGCGCCGGCCACCTTCACACGTCACCCGCGTTTCCATGACCTGAGAAGAGTGGCGACAGGCGAAGCAGCGCACCCATCGCCGTGCGCCCTCCGGCAGCTCTGCGACCGCCGGCCGCAGAGCAGTCGACGACGTGCTGCAGTTTCAGGCTGTGATCGGCCTCGGTGATCGGCCTCGGTGATCGGCCTCGGTGATCGGTCAGCAGACTCGTCAGGGCTCTTGCCCAAGTCGCGGGCGGAGAGGATTGAGCGTCCGCCGACATGCGGCAGTACCCGCCGGGCATGTTGCTTCTCGGGCTCTACCAGCGGCCCGCAACGATCCGTCCTCATCGTCGAACGGGAGATACGACGTGATCCTCGACAGTGAACCGGCAGCCCCGGAGCTCGTCACCACGTCTGACGCGGCAGCACGCAAGCAACGACTGCGCCGCCGTCTGGAGCGGCTGATCGGTGTGGCCGCCACCGAAGGCAACGAACTCTTGCCCCTGCGTAACGGCGACGAGATCTTCCCCGCGATGCTCAGAGCGATCCAGTCGGCCCAGTACACGATCGACATGATGACGTTCGTGTACTGGCGTGGTCAGATCGCCCGGGACTTCGCCGTCGCTCTCGCCGATCGCGCCCGGGCGGGAGTGCGCGTCCGTCTGCTGCTGGACGGCTTCGGTGCCAAGGAGATCGAGCAGCGGTTGCTGGATCTCATGGATGCGGCCGGTGTGCAGGTGGCCTGGTTCCGCAAGCCCGCCTGGCTGTCGCCGTTCAAGCAGAACCACCGTTGCCACCGCAAGGCTCTCATCGTCGATGAGCAGGCCGCCTTCACCGGTGGCGTCGGAATCGCCGAGGAATGGTGTGGTGACGCCCGCAACCCCGGGGAATGGCGCGACACCCACGTTCAGGTGCGCGGACCAGCCGTGGACGGCATCGCGGCCGCGTTCGCGCAGAACTGGGCCGAGTGCCACGACCAACTCTACGACGATCGCGACCGCTTCATCGAGCACTCGCAGGCCGGCTCGTCGGTGGTCCAGGTCGTACGCGGCTCGGCCAGCATCGGCTGGCAGGACATGCAGACGCTCATCCGCGTCATGCTCACCTCCGCCGAGGAGCGCTTCCGCCTCGCCACCGCCTACTTCGCCCCCGACACCTACTTCATCGACCTGCTGTGCCAGACCGCCCGCCGAGGGGTGCGTGTGGAGATCTTGCTTCCCGGCCCGCACACCGACCAGCGCGCCTGCCAGCTCGCAGGCCAGCACCACTACACACGTCTGCTGGAAGCAGGCGTGCATGTCCGCCAGTACCAGCCGACCATGATGCACGCCAAGATCATCACCGTGGACTCGGTCGCCGCCCTGATCGGATCCACCAATTTCAACCGCCGGTCCATGGACCATGACGAGGAGGTCATGCTCGCCGTTCTGGACGAGACGTTCACCGCCGAACTCGACCGAGACTACGACGCGGACCTGCAGCGCAGCGTCGACATCGACCTCACCCGATGGAGACGGCGGGCCATACTCCAGCGCGCCAAGGAAGCCGCCGTCACGCCGATCCGGCACTTCCTGTGACGCGACATCTTCCGGGTCAGCCCGCGGATTCCCTTCGGCGCGCCGCTCAATAGGCCATGGCGTCCCCAACAGCGTGGTCTGCATCCCGGTGTACGACGTGTCCGCGCCGCACAAGGAACTGCTCGCCCGACCGAACGCGCCCGCACGTCCCGGCATCGATAAGGACGCGCCCGAAGAGCCGACGCTGCAGGTCAGTGACCCGTACGGCAAGGCAGCGAGCATGGCTGAGGATGCGGTCCCTGTCCGTGGAAGAGGGGTGCTCGCACTCCTTCAGCGTGGCACGACGGCACCGCCCCCGGACCTTGCCTACCAGCGGACGCCGATGTGGTCGATGCCGGTGAATTCCACTGCCAAGCCACCACGGGGCGGCCGCTGCCGCAGATGGCCTCGTGAGCGGAAATGGACATGAACCGAGCAACGCCACGCGGGCACAGACCGGTCGGGCAGGGGTGGGGGCGCCAGGCGGCCGTGCGCCGGTCGGGGCCGAATGACGCCAACTGCGGGGCCTGCCGGCAAGGTGACCCAGGGAGGCGTGGGTGGAAGTGCAGAAGTCATCGGCGGCCTGCACCTGGCGGCGGAGCCGACCCGCGCGCACGGCTGACGGTTTTTCACCCTTCTCCGTCGGCCCGGCACCATGCCCACCGGCTCCGGACCGCCTTACGGTCGGTGAAGGACGGAAAAAAAGGAGGCAGTCCCCGATGAGCACCATCACCCTGTACGGCGCCACCGGCACTATCGGCTCGCGTGTCCTGGACGAGGCGCTGCGCCGCGGGCACTCGGTCACGGCGGTGGTGCGCGACCGCGCCAAACTGACGGTCGAACACCCGGCGCTGACCGTGGCGGTCGGCGACGTGCTGGACCCGGCCTCGGTGGCTGAGCACGCCAAGGGAACGGACGTTGTGGTCAGCGCGGTCGGCGGTGGCGACGGACCGGGCCACCAGGCGCTGATCAAACCGTCCTTCGAGGCACTGGTGGCCGGGCTGCGCACGCTGGGCGGGGACGCGCCGCGTCTGGTCACGGTGGGCGGCGCGGGCTCGCTGCGCACCCCGGACGGCAAGCAGGTGTGGGACGCCGAGGGCCTGCCGGAGTTCCTGCTGCAGATCATGCACGCGCACGGCGATGCGCTGGACTTCCTGCGCACAGTCACCGACGTGCGGTGGACCAACCTCTCACCGGCGGGCACCATCGCCCCGGGCGAGCGCACCGGTTCGTACCGCGAGGGTCTGGAGGACCTGCTGATCGGCGCGGACGGCGAGAGTCGGATCTCCACCGAGGACTACGCGGTGGCGATGCTGGACGAGATCGAACAGCCCAAGCACACCGGCGAGCGCTTCACCGTGGCGTACTGACACCCCGCCATGCCATCACCAAGGGCTCCGGATCGCGGCAGTCCGGCCCTCCTGGCATGGCCTGAACACGTGCGGATGCAGGCAGACGGCGACCTGCGGCAGGCCCTTCCGGCCGCCGAGGTGCGGGGTAGGCACTCTGCGGCAGCGAGCCGGACGGGGATGGCGGTCGAAATCGGTGACCGGACTCGGAGCCGCGGGCGCGGTGCGTACGCTGCGCGCTCGGGTGGTACTCCCACACGCCGCTGCGGCGTCGCACGGCCCGACGGCCGAGCGGTACCTCACCGGCGCGGGCATCGCGACGTCCCTCCACCCGGATGCACCGGATCCCGCTGACGACGTGGGGAATGGGGATGCCCGCCGGCGAAGCGACTTCACCGGGCCCGTCCGCAGGGATGCGAAGGCATCGACCGCATCTGGTGTCAGCATCCCCGTGCTCCGCTCACTCATCGGGTTGAGGCCCGGTTCAGGTCTGACTTCCCCGAGATCAACGGCGCCGCGGATCAGCTCCCCCCACACACACTCCATGACCTCCCCGCCCCACACTGCATGACGGGGAGTCGCAATCGCAGACTGCGCGGCAACAGAGTCGGCCGCGCGCGGCAGCTGTAGGCGGGCCGGGGCGGCAGGCCAGGGGGCTGCCGGCAAGAGACGGCCGGGTCGGCGCACATGGTACGACCCGGGCACGGCAGCCGGGCCAGGGACGCGGGACGTGACCAGCAAGCCGATGGAACAGGCAGTCCCGGGCGCAGAGGTGGGCAGCGAGACGGAGCCACGGGGAGAACGCGCGCTCGCCATCGGTCACCTGCGCGAGGCGCTGTCCTTGTAGACCGTGTTGGGCTCTGACCGCGCCGAAGAGGCGCGCGCAGGACGCCGCTCGCCATGACGGCCGGCTGGTTCGGCTCGGCCGGGCCGGGTTGAAGAGAGATGAGTATGCGCACTCATCACGCACTCTTGGCCGTGGTGAAGGATCAAGGCATGACGAGATCGAGGAAGACAAGAGCCGGGCTCGGGATGCTGTCGTGGGCAGCGGTGGCGCTGCTGGCGGCGGGATGCGGGACGCAGCGGGCGGATGACCCCGCCGAGGCGTATCGGCGTACGCACCCGACACCGACCGGCATATCGACACCGAGTACTGCGAAGGACTACCGCTGCCCCGGAGAGAGCCCCCGGCCGACGCCTCCCACGGCCGCGACCACCTCCGGCTCGACCGTGCCGCCGACCGACCACTACGCCGAGAACCACGGTTTCAGAGACCCCCTGCCGCTCCACGGCAAGAGCCGATGCGACGGACTCGCCGCCGTCGGGCGTATCAAGACCGCGCTCGAACCACTGCGTCGGCGCGGCGACTTCGCCCCGGACAGCGTCCGGGACGCGCTCACCGGCCTCGGCTACTCGGCGGACAAGGTGCGGGCGTATCAGGACGGGTCCGCCGGAGTGGGCTTCCTCATCGACATCGGCGCCTCTCCCTGGTGTGTGGAGGGCGCGATGAGCAGAGATTCCACGAAGGCGGACGCCTTCGGCGGCTACCCCGACGGCACCGGATGCGAGCCCCCGAGCGGCGGCCACTGACAGCAAACCGTCGCCCGTGGCCGGCCACGGCCGACGGCACCTCTCGGCCGGCGCCCAGCAGCACGCCTGGGACCGGGTCGCCGCGCTTGCCCCGTCTCTTCCTGGGAGGACCGGGGCTCGTCTGCCGGCGGCTCGGTTGCGTCGTCGTCGCCCTTGGCATGCACCTCGGGCGGGGTCGCGCGGTGGTGTTCCGCTGCGCCGCGAACCGCTCCTTCGTCTGCTCGTCCACCTACGCGGCGTCGTTCCCCTCTGAGGTACTCATCACTCGGTCCTCTCCACGCGTTCCCACGAGGCGGTCACCCGACGCACCTCATGCCTGTCGACCCGGCGGCGAGGACGACGACGTCACCCGGCCGGTACTCCGCTCACGGAGGCGGGCTGGTGGACGTGGGGTGGTGCGTGGAAGCTCGAGGGAACCAGCCTGGCTCGTGAGAGGCCCCATCGCCGCCCCCAAAGGTCATTCCCGGATGACCAGGGCGCGGTACGGGTCTGCCTCGCTCGGCTGCACACGGCCCCCATCTGCACCTGGACCTGTCGGGCTTGTCCCTTACAGACGTGAGCGGACTGAACGTGCTGGTGCACCTGCGCCGGTGCCTGCGCGCCGAGGGCTGCCTCCTGGCCGTCTGCGGACTGCCGCCCCAGCCGCACGTCTGCTGCGGATGGCGGGGGCCTACGAGTAGTTCGCAGCCGACACCACCACCGCGTGCAGCTCCGATCAGGCTCTGCGTGTGTGACTGAGTCCGGGGAGTGCCGAACCCGGCGTTCCGGCGCCACAATGCAGCGTCGCGCCGTCGCGGAGGGGCTGTCATGGTGAGAAGGCGTGCGTCCTGGGCGCGCGGGGCCGTCGGGGCGGTGGTCGTGGCAGTCGTCGTGTGCGGCGTGTCCGCGTGTTCCGGCAGGTCGCAGGTCGAGTGCTCCGGCGGCGCGTACGAAGCTGAGTGCCATCCCGTGTACCGGCCACCGACGAGTACGGGGTCCGCCACGATGTCGTCCGCTGTGCCGACTCCGACAGATCCCTGCCCCTCGGACTGGAGCGAGGTCTGGAAGCGCATACACGACAGGGAGTGGGATTATGCCTGCCCCCTCCCCAGCCCCTTGACCTCCGCCGTACCGTCCACCCTGCCAGGGCTGCCGGCCGGCGGGCAGACATGACTCGATGAGGAGTCCGGGAGGTACTCGGACCGCTCCTCACAGGCCAGAGCACGGCTCACGGCCTGGCAGACCCGGGGTCGTTCGGATCGAGCGAGACGGAGGCTCAGCCGGCATCCCACTCAATCTGAGCTCTGAATGTCAGCATCTGCCTCGCGTTCGGCGGTGAACTCGTCGAGAAGCTGGAAAAGGACCTTGATGGCGTGCTTCTCGTCCTCGGGTGGCAGGTCGGCGATGTTGTTCCAACCGTCTGGGAGCGCGATATGCAGGACCTGCCCAGGCCAGGCATGGTTGCAGCTGCAGCCACGACGGGCGACGAGCCACTCGTGCCAGCCTGTGAGTCCCTGTCCCCCGTGGCGCATCGCGTGCTGGTCGTAGCCGGTGAGGAATGCGGTCAGCTGGTGGAACGACGAGCCTGTGCCGACGAACATGCCGGGACGCTGGCCGACGCAGGCGAAGTACTCGCGCTCGCTCATTTCCTTGATCTGCTTCATCGGTCTCCTTCACAGGTGCGGCGCGGATGGGGCTGTGCACCGTGCAGCCGCCGACAGTCGTTGCAGAGTCGCCTGGGGGCTTCGAGTTCGCTCAGGGAGTGCTCGTCGGTCGTCGTCACTGGAGCTCGTGCCCATTGGTACGAGGTCCCTAAGAACTGTGACCGCAATGATCGTGGCTCGGAGTACACAGCCCCCTGAGCGATGACCTGCTCAGCCGACGGCTCGCGGAGTGTCGAGGGATCGCGCGAAGTCGGCGAGCGTGTGCAAGTCGTTCCCCTGCAGAGCGACCCGAGGGTTGACGCGGTGCAGAAGGCCGGGCCCTCGATGGTGGGCGTTCACGTACGTCTGGTCCAGCTCGCTCTGTTCGTCGTCCCACGTGGTGGCCCAGCACAGCTCGATACCGAGCCGGAGCAGAAATCGGCCCTGGTCGGGGTTGAGCCAGATGCGCAGGGGGCGCCGCCGGGACGAGAGACCTCTGTGCTCCGGATAGGCGCCGACCCGGGGAACTCTGAGTGGGGTGTAGCCGTCGGGACGCTTCGACGGCTTGGCCGCATAGTGGTTGACCGGCCCGCCCACGTCGAGGAACAGCAGCGGTCGATTCACATGTCCCCCGTTCTCGCTCATCGTCGGCTGCCCCGATCAGCGTAGCCGTGGACGTCGTCTCGGCAAGGGGCCAACCTAAGGGGTGACGTCCCCGGCCGGACTCGGCAAGCAGGCCCCGGGGTTCTGCACGTGCTCGCCACACCCGCAGCCGGTGAGGAGCCGGCCCGGCATGGCGTAGCGCGGCGCGGCTGCTCTCTGGCAGACGGCGGTCGTGAGCGGATCTCGCTGCACGGCGCGGCCGAGGTGGAGGAGCCCACCTCGCAGATCACACCGAGGGCCTCGCGGGCGGGGCAGGTGCACGGCAAACCAGGTGGGCGGAGCCGGTCCACGAAGGCCTGTTCGCACTTGCCCACCCCGCTCGTAGCTTCAAGGGCGGGTACGGAACCGGGGTGTGACGGCCTATCAGGCATCACCGGAAACGCCATCCCCCACGCGGACGCGCAGCCGTCCCTTCGCCTCCAGCCGCTCAAGGCGTCGTTGCTCCTTCACCACCCACCGCCGTACCCGGTCGGGGTCCAGCATGCCGCCATGTCCCGCGTGCAGTCGCTCGGGACCCAGGTTGAGCATGCGCCGGAGGCTGGCCAGATTGGCGAGGGGATCGTCGTGGAACGGCGGGTTCCAGGGCAGGCGCGGCAGCAGTCCCAGGAGCGGTGTCGCGATGAGGTCTCCCGCGACGAGGTCGCCCGCCTCGGTGAGGACTGACACCGACCCGGCGGTGTGGCCCGGGGTGGGGACGATGCGTGCGTCGATGCCGTAGTCCGTCAGCGGCATCTCGCCGCGGACGAGAACCTGCGGTGTGAACGGCTCCGCCCGGACGTGGAAGGGCGGGAGCCTGGCCAGAAGCTTGCCCAGGCTCCCGGTCGGAAGGTAGGGCTCGCGCACCCGGCCGCTGGTGTACTGCCCGAGATCGCCCACGTGCGCGGCGATCGGCGCCCCGGTCAGACGACTCAGTTCGGCGGCTCCGCCGAAGTGGTCGATGTGTCCGTGGGTGACGACGATCACGGAGATGTCGTTCGGGTCCACCCCCTGCTCGGCTACATGTTCGTAGACCTTGCGGCCGCTGCCGGGTACACCGGAGTCGACGACGACCGGCCGGCGGCCGAGCAGCAGATATGCGTTGACGTTCCGCTTCCCGAGGACCGGGAGGGGGATGACCTTCGTGCCGGGCACGGAGTACTCCGTTCACAGTGAGCAGGTTCGGACATCTCGACGGTACGGACGCTGATTGAGCCGCTCCATGCCTCTCAGGCGCACGGTCATTGCCGATCGTCTCAGGTGTTCGACTACCCTGTGGGCATGGACGCTCTGGCGGATGTCCTCACCGCAGCCAAGGTCGGGGGCACCGTGCTCGCCCGGGTAGACGTGGCTGCGCCCTGGGGCATCGCGTTCCCGAAGCTGCCGATCGCGGTCTTCCACACCGTCGTCAGCGGTTCCTGCTGGCTGCGCCGCCCAAGAGCCGAACCGATCAGGCTCTCCACCGGCGACCTGGTCCTGCTGCCCGTCGGCACCGACCACGTGATGTCCGGCGCCCCGAGCGGGCCGGCAACCCCCTACGACGACCTCGTGGTCGCGCGCCCCGGACCCGGGGAATCGGAGATCCACATCCCCGGCCCGGGCCCCCGAACCCGGATCATCTGCGGCGGTTACCGCTTCGACGGGCGCGTCTCGCGCCCGCTGCTCGCACTCCCACCTGTGCTGGTGCTGCCCGCTGCCGACGGCGAAGTGCCCGAGCGGACCGAACTCACCGACACCCTGCGGATGCTCACAGCCGAACTTGCCGCATTTCGGCCCGGTTCCCAGACCGTCATCGACCGGCTGACCGATGTGCTGTTCGTCCACATCCTGCGCCGGTGGACCGCAGATCAGGGCGAGCACGGCACGTCCTGGGTCCTGGGCCTGCGCGACCCGGAGGTCGCTGCCGCGATCTCACTGCTGCACGAGGACCCCGCCAGGCCCTGGACCGTCGAGGAACTGGCACACCAGGTCGGCGTCTCCCGCGCCACGCTCTCCCGGCGCTTCACGGCCCTCATCGGCGAGCCACCACTGGCCTACCTCACCCGCTGGCGCCTGGAACTGGCCGGCCGACGCCTCCGCGACACCGCCGACACGCTGCCGGCCGTGGCCGGCAGCGTCGGCTACACCTCGGTGTCGGCATTCTCGCGGGCCTTCGCGCGTCAGTGGGGAATACCACCGAGCCGCCACCGCACGGACCATCGCCAGCCGTGAGCACCCGAGCGGACGTGCCGCCCGATCGATCCGCCGAGACACTCGCGGCCTGACCGGCCAGGCATGGCCCAGCCGAGAGCATCGCCCCGGGCCGACCAGCAGCCCATGTGTGGCCGGGCCCGGTTGCAACTTTCACGGGCAGGTGCGGGGTGCGGATCGTCACGGCGCAGCCCGGCGTGGTGGGCAGGGAGTGGCTCGGCACTCGAAGTTGACGTCGTCGATGGAGCCGTAGCGGTGCGCAGCGTAGTTGGCGGCCGCGGTGATGTTGGCGACCGGGTCGGTGAGGCTGTTGGCGCTTCTGCCGACCTGGTAGGCATTGAACATGGGTTCGATCACCTGCAGCAGGCCTTGGACGGGGTGTCCTTCTGAGCGTTGGCGTCCCGGTTGTTCTGGGCGTTGGGGTTGCCGCCGGACTCACGCATGATGTTGCGGTGCAGGACGTGGCTGACCGTTCGTAAGGACTTTTTTGCAGCGGTATCCCTGTGTGTCCCCCGGAGGACTCAGCCCATACTGCGCCAGTCGCTGGTGGCGTTCGCTGTATTGCGGCCGCGGATCACGTACGCGTCAGCGAGGCCAGGACCGACCGCGCAGGCGGTGGCCCGCTCACTGGTCAGCAGCCACAGGCTCGTGTCCGTACTCGACGCGAGCTTCCCGCCCGTCGGTGACCGCAGCCTCACGGTGCGTTAGCAATCCGCAAGCGGGAGTTGGCGGATGGAAAGATCGAAGAACTGCCCCTCGTGCCACTGCTGCGGGGCACCGACGACGGGGACGGCGGCTACCTCGCCACCGTTGAGGTGGCCGATGCGGACCTCGCGCTGCTCGCTGCGTTCCCCATCGCACTCGACCGCGTAGCCGGCTCGCGCCCCGGCCTGGAGGAGACGCTGACGGAACGATTGGGCGGCAAGCGGGCGGGAGCGCCGCTACCCGCAAATGCCCAGTGTGGGACGCGGCCGTCCCACACTGGGCGCGGCCGGCCCTGTCGCCGGCCCTGCACTCGCCCTTCGAGGGGCCTGCGCGGCGCCTCCGACCACGAGATGCTGTCCAAGGTTCTGCGCCATGCCGAGGGCCGGACCGCCGTCGGCCTGAACGAGGACGAGGCGGCGGCCCACCGCGTGATGTGAAGCGCGCCGCGCGTGGCGATCGGCTACGCGCACGAGGCGGCTGATCTGCTGAGGGCGCCTGCCAGGCAGACGAGGTCTTACCGGCGCACCGTGAAGAACGCCACCCCTGCCGATCCGAGTCTTGCGCCTGTCCGCTAGCCGCGACGATCGCGAGTTGCACACCGACGTGCTATTCCCGCGGGATGGAGACGTTGCCGGTGAACGAACCGTCGTCGGCTGCGCGAAATTGGCCAAGTCGCGGACCCATTGGATCCTGGCACGGCCAACCGCTGGTAAGCGCATTTCACCGGGCTCCAAGTCGACCGCCCAGACACTGAGGGGCCTATGATCACGAGCGATAGCAAGTGGTCTTCGAGAGGGGCGCCTCGTGCCACAGCTTGTCCGCGAGCAGCATGTTGAGGTGTTCGTGGGGTATCACGCCTTCGCGCTGCAGGAATCCGACGACGCCTTCCTCGATCTGGAGTTCCCGGACGAATTCGACTTCGGCACCTTCCTAAGCACCCATCCCGGACGCTTGGACATCACGAGCGCCGGCCATACCCACACTGCCTCTCTCACGGTCGAGGTATGGGACGGGCCGGCGCCGGTGCAGGACGCCGTAGCCTGGGAAGAGCAGGCGGAGGCGGACTTCGAGTCGGTCAGCGGCCAGGTCGCGGTGTGGTCGATGAGCCTGGGCCGGCTCGATGACCTGATCGGGCTGGCCCACTCGGGCGGGTTGTGGCGCGTGCGTGCCTATTCCGCCGGCCGAGCTGAAGTGAAGGCTTTGGCCGAGAGCGAGGAGAGCATCGCAGGAGTCGAGCGCTACCTCGTACAGTTCTGGCCTGCCGGTTCGTAGCCCACGTACCGCGTCGGGAGCGGCCGGTCGCTCCCGACGCGTGAATCAAGGTAGGGGCCTGGGGGTCCTGG